>JAYTRS010000485.1:0-9387 GCA_043746065.1 Bacteroidota bacterium
ACAGTTGTTTATATTTATATTTTTTTCCTTTCGGTCCGCCAAACTGATCAGCGTATCCATCGGTTAAAAAGTATAACATCATATTTTTTTCAAAAGGAATAACGTTTGTTGTAAAAGGCAAATAATTATCGGCTTTGCCAATAGGTTGTTTGTTAGCTTTTACCTCAATTAATTTATTATTTTTAATTAACCATAATGGATTATTAGCACCACTCCAAGTTATAGTTTGTGAAGAATAATCAATACAGGCTAATGAAATATCCATACCATCTTTAATATCTTCGCCACTTTTGCTAAATGTGTCTAAAACTAAATCTCGTGTTTTATCTAAAATTGCGCCAGTATCAAAAATATTAAATTCACTTACAGCTTGGTTTAAGGCTTTACTACATACGATACTAACCATTGCGCCCGGAACACCGTGCCCGGTGCAATCAGCTGCGGCAATAAATATTTTATTTTGCTCTTGGTGAAACCAATAAAAATCGCCAGCTATAATATCTTTTGGTAAATATAAAACAAAGCTTTGTGGTAATGATTTTTTAATCGTTTCTAATTGCGGCAAAATAGCTTTTTGTAAGCGTTTCGCATAATTTATACTATCGGTAATTTCTTTATTTTTATGTTCTAATAAAATTACCTGCTCATTAATAGTGGAGGTACGTTGTTTTATAACCTCTTCTAATTTTAAATTTTTAGCAATTAAGCGTTTGCTGTTTAGTTTAATTATTACAATTAAAAATAAAATAAAAATAAAAACATAAGTAATATAAGCAACAGCAGAACGGTGCCAAGGAGGTAATATTTTTAATGGAATATTTAATGCTTTTACTTCGTTGGTTAACTCATTAAACACTTTTAAGCGAAAGACGTAATTCCCTTCTTTTAAGTTATTGTAATTAAATTCAATTTTTTTTTCACGTTTACCGTAATCTTCCTCTTTTCCTTGAAGGTAATAAGCAACTTCAATATTATTACTATTTTCAAAACAATTGTAGCCTATATTTAATTTAATATCATTATTACTGTAATCAATTGTTATTTCGTTTTGTAATTGTGTATCGTTTGAATTTAAATTTTGGTAAATTGTATCGTTTTTAGCATAAAAACCATTTAGGTATAAATTATATTTTTTAGTATTTAATGTATTTTGTTTATTCATAATAAATAAACCTTCATCTGTACAAATAAATACTACTTTATTAATGCTATCGTAGCTAATTAAATTTGCTTTAATATCTTTTAAGTGAGTAATGGCATTATTATTTATTGAATAGCCTTTTTTATTTTTCGAAAAATAAACTATTTTTTGCTCTACCTTATCTGTTTGTTTGTTTTCATAGGATTGTGAGCAAATTAAATCACCCCCAAGATTTGATGCGCGAAAAATTTCGGAGCTTTTTGTTAATGACCAAAAATTTGGATCTTTTATGCATTTATAATTATTTTTTAACTTAGTATCAATAGTATAAATGCCACTATCTGTGCCAATTATTAATTTGTTATTGTAATTAGTTATATAGTTTTCGCTTACTTGGCTTGGAAGCCCATTTTTTTCTTGTAAAGAATCAAGAGAAAGATTGTGGTTATAATTTAAAAAATAGATGCCGTTATCTGCGGTTCCAAAATAAATATTTTTATTTATATCGCTTGTAATACTTTTAACCTCGTGATTTAAATTGTATGCTTTTATAAAATTAATATTTTTATCTTTTAAGTCATAAACTTCAACACCATTGTCTGTTGCCGCATATAATATATTTTTTTGAAACGGATCATTTATAATAAAATTTGTTTTTTTATCACTAATTTGTTTTATTAAACTTCCGTTATAGATGTAAATTCCCTTTTGCGAACATATAAATAAAGCGTTTGCATAATTTAATAAGTACCAACTTTGTTTATCAAAGTTTGGCAAATTTGTAAATGATTGCGCTAAAGCGTTATAGTATTGCACACCTTTATCAGTAGCAATGTATAATTGATTTTGAAAATAGCTGGCGCTTTGCACAGGCCCTTTAATGCCATTAGCCCTAGTATATTTAAATAATTTTGAGTTGGTTTCAATATAACTTATGCCATAATACAATGAAAACCATAGATTGCCGTTTTCATCTTCAAAAGCCGCTTTTACATTATCGTCATTTAAGCCATTTTTTGTATTAAAGCGTTGAATAATTTGTAATTGTTTATTTAATACAAAAGCACCTTTTTTATTGGTTGTAACTATAAAATTTCCGTTTTTTAATAAACTTCCATTATTAAATTCAGCATTTTTTAATTCCTCATCACAATCGCTTTTAAAAGCAATAAAAGTTGTTTTAGTTGGGTTAACTGAATCGTAAATTGCTTTATAGGTGTTTTCGCCCCTAACACCAATTGCATATTCCTTTCTTGATAAAGGGAAACAATAAAAGGCTTTAAAATTGGCATAAGTCTCAGTATTTAAAACAGAATTTAAAACGTTGTTTTGTAAAACAGAAATTGTATTATCGGTATCAAACACAAATAAATGTTTGCCCATTACTAATGCTCTTGTATGAAAACTATTTGTGGGATTAAAAACTTTAAATTTAGAATTACCATATTCTATTAATTTATCAGAAGATAAAAAATAAACTTTCCCGTTTAAATTTGCGATTTGCCTAATTGCTTCTTTAGGTTGATTTACTTCTGCTAAATTTTGCCTTAATGAATGTAAATTAAATTTACCTTTTTCGTTTTTTTCCAACTCTCCAAAATCGCCATCTACACAACCATATATAATTTTTCCATCGTTGGTTTTAGATATAGCTGTAATAGATATTTGATCTTTTGCAGAACGGTTACATACAACCCATTTAAACCCATTAAATATTAAAATGCCATTATCATTAGCTACATTAATTAACCCATCTTTGCTTTGTGTAATTCCAAAATTATTTGCACTAGAGTTGTAGTCTTTTGGTAAATAATTAACGTTAAAATACTCGCCTTTTTGCGAATATGTTACCCTACTAATTATAAAAAAAAGTAAAAAAATTAAGTATAGTTTATTTTTAGCCAAAACAATGTGCTAAAGTAATAAAAAAGCACGAATAGCATTCGTGCTTTTAGAATATGAAAACAAATAATACTACTAATTAATTATTATTTTTTTAACCGAAAAAGAAGTGGCATTTAGTTTTAAATTTAGAAAATAAATACCACTTTTTAAATAGTCAATATTTATACACGTTTTTTGGTTTGAAATGCTTGCGGTTTGAACAATTTGCCCAAGTATATTTGTTATTTCTGCCTGTGTTATAGCACTTATTAACGTAGTATTTAACATTTTAATTTCAATGTTTAAAATATCCTTTGCAGGGTTAGGATAAATGTTGATATCATAATTTTCTAACAAATTCTTACTTATATCAACTGCGGGATATGTTCTTTCGTTAGAATTATTACTCTTTGTTTTTTGTTTGTTGGCCAATATACCATTAATTTTAAAAGTTGGATTGCAGTTAAAACCTTGCGCATCTACAAACCATTTTATAGCTGTAGGATAAAATACATTATAATAGGGGTCGGTAAGTAAATTGGATGAAGTGGCCGCAACTGTTGATGTTGATCCTGTATTAATGTTTCTACGATACAACACATAATTAGAAACTGGAGTAACAGTTGATCCTTCAATTGAATAGGGATTCCAATTAAAATTTCCATTTTGCTGATCTTGTACAAAAATGGTTTGATGATATGGACTTAAAGCACTGTATAGGCCACAACTATCTCTAATTTGTAATTTATATTTGTAAGATGTAAAACTTGGATTACCATTTACAAAGCCCCCAACGTTTCGGGCTGTATCTGTAAACATACTAAAAGCTGTTTTACTTACAGCACCTATTCTGCTATACGAACCTGTTAATGTATTAGTAATGGTAGGCGTTTCTCTATAAATAATAAAACTATCTACTCTTGTGTATTGTGTTTTATCCCAATAAATTTCGTTATTGTTTCCTAAACTATCAGTGGTTACCATACAAATTTGCGGTGTAATACCCGATGGAACGATTACTGAACCAATAGCGGTGTTAGTACAGCCATTAGCCGCGCCAGTAACAGTAAAATTAGTAGATGTAGTTGCTGTTACAGCAATAGTGGGTGTATTTTGACCTGAACTCCAGCTATATGAACTTGCTCCATTTGCTGTTAATACTACATTACTGCCGCCACAGGCTGTAATTGTTGAAGTTGCAGAAACAATTGGTAATGCATTAATAGTTATTGTTTTTGAAATTAAAGACCCACTGCCAAATTGATTATTAGCAACCATGCTTATGGTTTTAGTGCCAATAGTATTGTAACTTACAATTGGATTTTGAACGGTTGAACTGCCAGGTGTTCCCCCAGGCATTATCCAAGCCCAACTATTTGTCATATTACCTGAATTATCGGTTAATTGTAATGCTTGTCCAACGCAGCCGGCAGTTGGTAAATAAAAATTACTAATAGGTATTTTTTGCGATTTTAAATACATATTGTCAATTTTAAGATCAGAGCCTGCATAAGAAGCTAAATAAGGATATTTTGAAGACCTGAAACTGACGTTAATTGTATCGGGAGCTGAAGTTAAAGAATAGGTAATGGTTTTTTGCTGATAAGAAGGCGAGATGGCAAGTGAATAAAAGGCTTGAGCTATTTGAACACCATTTTTCTTAAAATAAATATAAAACTCTCCTTGATCAGTTGGATCTGCAGGAATATATTTATAACGAAATATTAGGGTATCAATTGTGTTGGTATAAGGAGATCCGCCATATTGCCCCATTGTTGAAGTAGAAGGGGTATTTGCCCCAGTACCAGCTTCGCCGGCAGAAACTGCGTTTCCACCAAATGCTTTAACGGATGTTTGTAATTCTATGGCATAATTTCCACTATAGGTGTCGGTAGTTCGCTGATAATCTCCTCTTAAAATCCAATTATTTAATTTATCATCGTGTTGAGATTGCCATAATTCAAAATCGCCATTAAAATTTGTAGGTTGAGAAGTAACCCCTGTTAAGCTAATACTGTCTATTTGTAAAGAATTGCCAATTATACCAAAACCAGCAAAAGCATTACTTGATGCTGCGGCAATAACAACAGTATCTGGGTTTATTGTTAAGGCAGGTGTAAAGGTTTTATTAAATAAAGTATAAGTAGTTTGTGTGGCTCCAATTTTATAAAAATAGGTGCCAATTGCAACACCAGATTTTTTAAAAACTGCTATAAATATAGCTGAATCGGGAGCAATAATGTTGCTTTTATAATAGAAACGTATGCCAGTTGGCTTTTGTGCATAAGGAGTACCGCCTTGAGCAGGGGTTTTACCTGGGTCGCCATTAGCAAAATATGCAAAATTTGTAGTTGTGCCTGTTCCTGTAGTTAATAATTTTATAGCATAATTACCATGGAAAGCATCGGTAACTTTGATAACATTTACACCAGTTTGAAAATTGTTATTGTTTGTAAATTGGTAATTAGAAGTATTAACAAAATTTTGTGGGTTTTCATAATTATTAATAGTCCAACTTTCAAATCCGCCGTTTGGAATTGACTGAGAAAAGGAAATACAACATGAAAATATTAATGTTAAGCTAAGTAATTTTTTTCTCATAATATTTTTTTTAATGTATACCGAAAGTAATATTTTTTTTAATGCAAAAATTATATTTTTATAATAATGAAAAATTAATACTTATTCTGTAATTTTTTTTTAATAAAATTTATTTACTAATAATAATTTTTTTAACAACTATTATTTTGTTGGCCTGTATAATGTTTAAAATATAAATTCCATTTGAGAAATTAGAAATGTTAATAGATAAATTTTGATTAAGTAACATTTCATTTAAAACAACCTGCCCAAAAACATCTTTAATTTCAATAGTACTAATTGAGTTTGCAGAAATACCATTTACCATTTCTAATTTAATATTTAATAATTCCTTTGTAGGGTTAGGATAAACAGTTACATCAACAGGTGTTAAACTATTTTCTTTAACACCAATAGTAGGAAATGTTTTTTCGTTAGAATTATTACTTTTTGTTTTTTGTTTATTGGCAAGTATGCCGTTTATTCTAAAAGTTGGATTGCAATTAAAACCTTGCGCATCAACAAACCATTTTACATTTGTACTTGCAAATGTGGTATAAGTTGGATCGCTAATTAAATTACCAGAGGTGGCACCTATAGTAGTTGTTAAGCCAGAAGTTAAATCCCTTCTATTTAAAACATAATTTGAAACAGGTGTAACAGTGGTGCCCTCCACAGCATAGGATGTCCAGTTAAAATTACCATTTTGCTGGTCTTGTACAAAAATGGTTTGGTTCCAAGGGCTTAAGCTACTGTAATTGCCACAACTATCGCGTAATTGTAGTTTGTATTTATAAGAGGCTAAGTTTGGATTGCCATTGTTTGGCCCTACTGAGCGCGCTGTATCTGTGTACATACTATATGCTGTTTTAGGTAAAGTGGCAATGCGTTTAAATACATTAGTAGATGTTTCTCTATAAACAATAAAACTATCAATAGATGAATACATTGTTTTATCCCAATATATATCATTATTAATACTTAAACTATCCACTGTAACCATACATAATTGTGGGGTAGGGGCGTATGAAGAAACATTTATATAATCTTTAACAACACAACCATTGCTTAATGTTGCGGTAACCGTATAATTATTAATAATAGAACCTGAAGTTGAAGTTGGAGTTAAAACACTTGAATTATTTAGTCCAGTTGTTGGCGCCCAAGTAACACTTGTAGGAGAGGCAGGATTGGTAATAGTGGGTATTAATTGTTGTTGGCCACAGGTTAAACTAAAATCAGGCCCAGCATTTATGTTGGCAGGTAAATAAGTAACATTAAAGTTGGCTAAACTCGGAGCAACACATCCACCTGTAGATCCAATAATACTATAGGTTACATTTGCAGTTGGTGTTACTATAATTGAAAGGCCTATTGCGCCATTACTCCAAGTATAGCTTGTTGCGCCATTACCTGTAAGTGTTATTGATGAACCAGAGCAAACAGAATTTGCACCACTTATTGTGGCATTTAAACAACCAATTTTTGCTAAAAAACCATCATTTAAACCAGAACTAGTTAAAGTTGTTGTTCCAAATGATGTTGGACCAGTTACATTAAAACTCCCTACTACATAAATATTTCCAACATTATCTGCAGTAACTCCATAACCAGCCTCGTCAGATGTACCATAAGGTTTTACAGCCCACTGAGTAACTCCTGCAGAGGTATACTTTGTTACATAAACATCCGTATACGACCCTGTATTTGTATTTGCTAATGTAAATGTTGCTGGTGTTGTGCTTCCAATAGTAACTACTGTACTAGCAAAAGCTCCAGTAAAATAAACATTGTTATTAGCATCAGTTGCTATACCATAACCGTAATCATTATCTGAACCTCCAATTTTATTTGCCCACGAAAATGTTCCTATAGAATTGTATTTTGCAATAAAGGCGTCATAACCTAAAGTGTTAGGTAGAGATGTTGTACCAACCGTAAAAGTGGCATTTTGAAAATATCCAGAAACATAAATATTGTTTAAACCATCTACTTTTATATCGCTCATATAATCACCACCTTGATTTGAACCAGCTGCTTTAGCCCATTGAAAGGTACCTAAAGTGTTATATTGGGCTAAAAACACATCCTGTAACCCTAAACTAGTAAAGGTTGTAGTACCGATAAGGGTAGTACCATATACTAATGAAGGGGAGAAAACACCACCAATACAAGGAAAGCCATTTGCATCTGCGGATATTGCACTAGACCTATCATCTGAATTTGAGCCGCCAGTAGTTTTAGCCCAAGTTACAATACCAGTATTTGTAAATCTACTAATAAAAATATCTGTTTTTCCTGTACCACTTGTATTTGTTAATGTATTAGAGCCAATGGTCATTGTTGAAGTACCATAATATCCTGTTACATATAAACATGATTGTGCGTTAGAATAAAAACAACCCGAAGAAAATTGATCACCTAAGCCACCAAATGATACTAAACCCAAGCAACTTCCTGACGAATTAAATGTGCCAATATAACCATCATATGCTCCACCGCCACTAGTAGAGTTGCCCATGCTGGTGGGAACAACAGAAATTAATGCACTATTAAAATAACCAGTAATATATACATTACCGCTCGCATCGGTGCTTACACCTGAAATATTATCAGTTTGTGTACCTCCAATTCGTTGAGCCCACAAAGCATTGCCATTTGCATCGTATTTTGCAAGAAAAGCATCGTTATTACCTACACCAGCATTTGTAAGAGGTGTAAGTGTGCCAATTTGTATAGATACGCCCGAAAATGAGCCTGCAACATATACATTACCGGCGGCATCGGTACAAGTTTTATTGCTTATCTCGTAACCATTACTACTCTGGGCTTTAGCCCATTGCCAGCCTTGCGAAAAACAAGTTGAAGCATTTATAAAAATAAAAAAAGTTAAAATTTTTATGGCGTTTATATATATTAGTTTCATGCTTTATATTTTAATGTATAAATTTCAACTAAATAAATGCTTGTTTTTAGTTGAGTTAACCAAATGTGGGTTTCGTTTAACGAAACGATTTACTGGTTTAACTTAAATGATTAGTTTTTTTAGAATAATCTTTTAATCACCATTAATGTCAATATGTTCAATGTGCGTTAATCTTTTGGATGTAGTAATTTCTATAGAATAAATTTCTTGTTTTAATATATTTATTTTATTTAAATCGTTACATATAAATCGCTGTATAATGCCTATAATAAGAATATTGGCGGAGCCCATTAAAATATTATTTTCAAGTTTCCAGGGGGTATATATTTTAAAGTTTCTAACAACATCTTCAGCATTTTTTAAAAAATTAGACATAGCTGCTGAAGTAAGAGCTTTTGTTTCTTCAGAACAGTTTACAGAGAAATTTATTTTAATACCACAATACTCGAACCAATTAAACCAAATTAATAATTCTGGATTTGATAATAATTTATCAGACCCTTCTATTTTAAAGGATAATTGCTCTTGCCAATTTTTAAATTTTTTATAATTTGATAAATAAATTAATTGTTTTCTGAATAAAATTAAGGCACTTACTATAACACAAGTAAGCGATATTAAAACAATAGTTTTTATATTCACAACTCTACAATTTTGTGTTATAACAACTAAAAAAAATATTAAAGATAGCGTAAGTGGTGCATAAGCTATAAAGCCTAAAAAAGTATTATAATATGGGCTACTGTAGCCTCTATCTCGCATCGCAAAATATAGTTTAAACGAATTATAATGGTGTTTAACTTGGTTAATAGGTTTTGGATGTATCATTTTTATAAAACTAGCTATTATAATTCAC
>JAYTRS010000486.1:0-9379 GCA_043746065.1 Bacteroidota bacterium
TATTATCAAAAAACAAATGGCGTGGTATTTTTTCAATTGCAGATAGTACTGTTTGGCTTTTAATACCTTTAAGTTTAAGTACTTCTACCAAACGTTTGCGTTTACCTTTAAATAGGTACTCATCTTCTTTACTTACTTGGTAAAACATTTTTTAAAGTTATAAGAATTAAGCACTAATTATTTTAAATTTTAAATAGGATACTAACAACCCATGTTTAAGAAAAATTAGGCCATCCATTCCATTACAAAATCGTTCATTACATAATTGTTACCAATGTCAAAATCGGCAACGGCATTAATTTTAAAACCATTTTTAAAATAAAAATTTATTGATTTATAATTTTGCCTATTTACAGTTAATGTAATTTTAGTGGGGTGAATATGTTGTTTTAAAAGATTAAATACTTGAGTGCCTATGCCTTTGCTAGAAATGGTTTGAAGAATATAAAATTTATTTAAAAACCAATCGTTATGCTCTACTTTATTTACCGAAACAAAGCCAATACTTATATTATTTTGTTTAATTAAATAAAAAATATGCTGTTTAACCTGCATTTGCTCGGTTATACTATTAGCGTTATACATTAAATTTAACATATAATTTACTTGATTTTGCCCAATAATTGGCACATAATAATCGTTCCAAATTTTAGTAGCTAATGTGGTAATAGTACTAATATCGTTAGGTGTAGCGGGTATTAATTGTATAGTTTGCATATTTATAGTAACTTTGTGCGTGCCTAAGTTAAGTAATACTATTAATATTGAAAACCGCCGAGCTAAATTTGATTATCAATTTTTAGAACAACTTACGGCAGGCTTGGTACTTCGTGGAACCGAAATAAAATCTATTCGCGAAGGAAAAGCAGGTTTATCAGACAGTTATTGCTATTTTAGAAACAATGAATTGTTTGTGAAAAATATGCATATTACGGAGTATTCTGAGGCTTCGTTTTACAACCACGAAGCCCTAAGAGAGCGTAAACTATTACTAAGCAGACAAGAGTTAAACAAACTTTTAAAAAAAACTAAAGACCAAGGCTTAACTATTATACCCGTAAAATTATATATTACCGATAAGGGTTTTGCTAAACTTAACATTGCTTTAGCAAAAGGAAAAAAATTATACGACAAGCGCGATGATATTAAAAAACGTGATGTTGAGCGTGAGTTAAACCGTAAATTTTAAAAATTGAAAATGCTTAAATTATTTTGTTATACTTTAATTATTACACTATGTTTTGCCTGTAAAAACGATTATAAGGTAAGAGTGACCAACTATTATATTGAAGCATTAGATACTGTAATTGTTGGGAAAAATAAACTCATTTTTGATAATGTGCAGCGCCAATCAACTACCGAATACAAAAAATTAGAAAACGGTACTTTTGGCGTATTGTGTATTAGTAAAAATAAAACAAAATTTAGCACCAATATTACAATCCCCGTAAAGGGCAAGGGTAACCGCACTATTCAAATTGATGGCTTGGGTAAAATAAGTATTTTAGAAGATTAACAAAAAGCCTTAATTTCTAAATCGTTTAGTTAGCATTTTAATAAATTTAACAATTTTTTATCGACAAAAGCCTTGTTTTATACGATTAATTGCCTATATTTGTACCAGAATTAAAAAAACAGTGCTAATTTTTTGAAAATCAGCACATTACAATTAAACAACTGATTAACAATTATTTAACACTAAAGTAACAAACTATGAAAACAACAACACAAAACCCAATTATCGACAAAATGGTTGAAACTCAATCAGAATTTTTAAACAGTTGGATGGATTCCGCTAAAAAAATGCAATCCGCATTTAGTAATGGTCAAATTACCAGCGAAGGTCAATCTATCTACAAAGAGTTTTTAGATAAACAAATGAACATTTTAACTTCTATGCAACAATCTAGCGATAGTATGTTTAACTCTACTAACGGTAACAACCCTCAAGAATTTTTTAAAAATTGGTTTAACCAGCAATCTACTTACGCTAAACAAATAACCGATTTTAACCAAAGCATTTACAACAGCTACTCAAACTTTGGCAAACCAGCACAAGATTATATGGCCAACTTTGGGCAAATGAATAATAATTATACCAATGTTTATAATACGTGGATGAATACCTTAAATTCTTCGTACGATAGCATGACAAAAAATTTGAATGGTACTTTTAATAAAGATATTTTCACAAACTTTATTCAAGCCAACCAAACCTATGCTAAAATGCAAGAATTTTTTGCACCAATGGCCGAGGCTATGAAAACTGGTAAATTTAATTTAGATGCTTTTAAAAACCACTTTAATGCTGATCATTATACCAACCTTACTAAGCAATTATTTGGTAACGTATATAATGGCGCACCAATTAAAGAAGTGTACGACAATGGCATGAAACAATTACAACATTTTTTTACAAACCAAAACGGTTTAAGTAAAGAGTACTTTGAAAAAGTAAAAGAAATGTCGAAAGATTTTCCTCAACTATTTAATAATAATAACACCGCTTCAGTAAAAGAATTTTACGATAAAATACACAATGTATTTGGTAAAACTTTTGAGCCATTATTAA
Source organism: Bacteroidota bacterium (assembly GCA_043746065.1). Lineage (GTDB taxonomy): Bacteria > Bacteroidota > Bacteroidia > B-17B0 > Aurantibacillaceae > Aurantibacillus. Next base: position 2,573 of record JAYTRS010000486.1, read on the forward strand.
AAGTAGCTACACCAGGTAAAGAAAAAGAAAACATTGAAGCCACCATTAGCTTATTAGATAAAATGGCGGAGTATAGCTTTAAACAAGCTGAGTTACAAATGCAATTACAAAATACAACTCAAAAAAGTATCGAAAAAATTGCAAAAGATTACTCTGAAAAATATAGCAACCCAACGGCATTAACACAATTACCAAACGGGCAAGAAATGTATAACGAATGGGTAAAAGTAAACGAGCAATTATTTACCGAGTTATTTGCAACCGATGAATTTAGCAAAGTAAAAGGCGATGCTTTAAACTTAAGCATGGATGTTAAAAAACATTTCGAAAAACAATTTGAAGGCATGTTTGCCAATTACCCTTTAGTATTTAAATCTGAAACCGAAGAATTACAAAAAGTAGTTTACGATTTAAAAAAACAAGTTAAAGAATTGCAAACAAAAATAGCAATGAACAATGCCGCCTCTGTTGAATTATTTGAAGAAGAAAAAACAAAAAAAGCAAAAAAATAATTCTTATAGCTAAGAACTAAAAGCCGTCTCCTTGTGTGTTTGTGGGGCGGCTTTTTTTATGGTATAAAGCGAGATAAAACAAAGTAAACACTTTTTTATTTTAAATTGGCCGAAGAATGAAGAAGCTCACAGGCCTGCTGACACAATTGCCCCGTGTTACCCCCAGTGCTTAAGGCTTTTTTTTTGCTGAGTTTATCGAAGCCATATTGTATTCCCAAATTAAACACAGGCCTTATGTCTTATTATCTTGTCTCGTATTTTTTCCAGTTCCCAATTTTAAATGTTTAGGTTTTATTGTGTTATTTATTTGTTTAAACATTTATTCTTAACGCAACTAGTTTATGCCTTGCTGTACATTTTAAAAATTTTAACATCTAATAAGGTATTTATATGCCCAAATGAGGTTTTATTCGTTCGGAGAGAGGTTTTATTCATTCAGAGGGAGGATTTATTCGTTCGGAGAGAGATAAAATCGTTTTTGGGAGGCCTTAAATTAACCCCAACAGGCGTTAATCCTTAAATATTAAAATAAAATTTAGCTTAAATTAATATTTAGTATTTTTAGTTTTATATAAATTATACTTTAATGCCAACTACTAAAAAACCAAATAGTTTAATACATCAAACAAGTCCTTATTTACTGCAACACGCTTACAACCCCGTAAATTGGGAAGCTTTTAGCAACGAGGCATTTATAAAAGCACAACAACAAAACAAATTAGTTTTAATTAGTATTGGCTACAGCGCCTGCCATTGGTGTCATGTAATGGAGCACGAAAGTTTTGAAGACGCCGAAGTTGCCGAAATAATGAACCAACATTTTATTAATATAAAAGTAGATAGAGAGGAGCGTACCGATGTAGATATGTTGTACATGCAAGCCGTACAATTAATGGCAGGGCAAGGCGGCTGGCCCTTAAACTGTTTTACCTTGCCAAATGGAAAACCCGTTTATGGTGGCACTTATTTTCAAAAACAACAATGGATAAATATTTTAAAAAACTTAGTTGATTTACATAAAAACCAACCCGAAAAAATTATAGAGTACGCCAATAACCTTACTGATGGCATACATCAAGCCGAATTAATTACCACTCAAAAACAAACAGATAACAAAATAGATAAAACAGTTTTACAAAACTCTATAAAAAATTGGAAAAAGAGAGTTGATAACACCGAAGGCGGCCCCAACAAAGCACCAAAATTTCCGCTACCCAATAATTATCAATTTTTATTACGTTATGCCATTTTAGAAGAAGATACCGAACTTTTAAATCATGTAAATTTAACCCTCACAAAAATGGCGCAGGGTGGCATTTACGATCAATTGCGTGGTGGTTTTGCACGCTATAGCACTGATACGTTGTGGAAAGTACCACACTTTGAAAAAATGTTGTACGATAATGCGCAACTTGTAAGTTTATATACCGAAGCATTTACACTCACTAAAAATAATTTATACAAACAAACCGTAATTGATACATTAAGTTTTATTGAGCAAGAATGGTATAAGGCCGAGGGTTATTTTTATAGCGCCTACGATGCCGATAGCGAAGGCGAAGAAGGTAAATACTATGTGTGGAATAAATTAGATTTACAAGATTACCTTGGCAACGATTTTGAACTATTTTCCGATTATTACAATGTAAACGACCTAGGTTATTGGGAACATAGCAACTATATTTTAATGCGAAGTAATAACACGGCACAACTATTAACTAAATATAATTTAACACTCACCTTACTTGAACAAAAAATAAACGCTTGTAAATTAATTTTAAAACAACAAGCCCTATTGCGCGTAAAACCAAGTTTAGATGATAAAACCCTAACCAGTTGGAATGCCTTAATGTGCAGCGCTTTTGCAAAAGCCTATTTAGTTTTTGATAACGAAAATTATAAAACAATTGCGCTAAAAAGTATAAACTTTATTACCTCACAATTAACTCAAAGTAACAATCAATTATTTCGTACCTACAAAAACGGACAAAGTAAAATTGATGGCTTTTTAGATGATTATGCCTTTACCATTGAAGCGTTAATAAACTGTTATTTAATTACGGCCGATGAAAGTTATTTGCAAAAAGCATTTAATGCATGTGAACTTACCTTAACACAATTTAAAAATCCCAATAGCCAATTTTTGTTTTATACCAATAACTCATCTCTACAATTAATTGCTCGAACTACCGAAACAAGCGATAATGTTATCCCCGCTTCCAATTCACAAATGGCACTAAATTTATTTTATCTCGGTACTTATTTTGGTAAAAATGAATGGATACAAAAATCGCAATTAATGCTAAATTTAGTAATAGATGATTTAACCCATTATGGCGCTGGTTACAGTAATTGGGGCTGCTTGGCATTACATATTACCTATCCGTTTAAAGAAGTAGCAATTATTGGCAACGCTGCGAATACAAAATTGCAAGAACTTTATAAACATGGACTAATGAATACACTTGTTGCTATAAGCCAAAACGAAAACAATTTGCCTTTACTAAAAAATAGATGTGTTACTAATAAAACATTAATTTATGTTTGCCAAAATAATACATGTAGGCTACCAACAGAATTAGTTAGTGAAGCTTACGATTTAATTAAAAATTAATTTTGTTTAGGCAGCAACTCTTTGTAATACTACTTTACAAGGCACTAACGAGGTTACTTTTACCTGATGCGAAATATATAAAGGAATAGAAAGATAATCGCCGGCAACTAATGAATGTACTTTATCACCAATTATAATATCACAAGTACCTTCTACTATTAAAAATTTCTCGTATTCTTTATCATGAATTTCTGGTGCTGTCATCCTTTCTATCCAAAGTATTGCAGTGGTTATTTGTGGCGTAAGCCCAATAATTTTTGCATGTACTTCACTAAAATTGGTAGGAAGGGTGATGTCCTCTCTATCTAGCCATTTTTTATAATCTTCTATTTTAGAATTTTCATTTAATTGAGGGATAACTTCTACAACTTCACCTTTTTTTAAACGCTCAAAATAATCAATACAAGCCAATACAAATACTTTTAAACTTGGGTTTAATGGTGGTGTGTTTTCAGAACTATAAACTTGTAAGGCTTCAGTTATAAACTCAATTTCGTTACGAATTTCAATGTGGAGATTTGCTAATTCATTAATGTCATTTGTTTCATCTTGACTGGTTAAGCCCAGAACATACATCTCTATAATGCCAGATTCTATATATTCTGTGATGTTATCCATTTGTAATTAATTTATTAAGCGATTATTATTAACCTGTTATAATTGAATTTACGAAAATACTAATTACTTAGATTTTAAAAATAGGGACATTTTTCGTAAATAATGGTATGTTATTGCTAAACCCTTACTATTAATGAGTTTCAGGTAATAAACACAGTAATTTAAAAAATAGTATTCGACTAAAGCTAATTTTAAAACGACGAAATAGCTGTAAAATAGAAAACTAAAAAATTTAGTTTTCTATTTTACTAAAGTTCTTTCATTAATACTTGGTATAACTTAACCATACCTTCAATATCTTTTTTATGTACCTTTTCAAAAGGTGTGTGTACGTTTTCTTCAGCAGCACCAATAAAGCACCAATCCCACAAATAATCGGCCATTTGCAAATCTTTAGCATCGCTTCCGCCACTCCCTTCAACCTCTAATTGATACTTGCATTTGTGTTTATTAGCTATTGCAATTATATTATTAATAAAACTGCGGCGAGGTATAAGGGCATCGCGCATGCTAATTACCGGGCCTTTTGCAAAATGCACCCCATCAGATATCCAACTAATATCAGAAATTAATCCTTTATTTATTTTATAATTTTGCTGCAAATAACGTTGTAAAAACTGTACACTCCCTCCCCCGTGTTCTTCGTAGGTACTAAATACAATAGCGCCATCTTTTAAAGTTTCGGCAACTTTTAGGGCATTTAAAACGCCCAATCTATTATCCATATAACAACATTGCACAAAATTTTCGTCCTCATTCCAAATAGGTTTAAAAGTTAATTCTGTCCCTCGTTCAAACATACGTTTAGCTTTATAATGCAAACTTTTTATGCCCGTTTTTTTATCTTCAATTATATTTAATTTTACATCTTGTGCACCTTTGCTATCTGCACCAATCAATTCGAAACCAGTTTTAGTAACAGGACCGCCAATTTTAACTAATTGTGTTTCGTAACGCACCGTAAAGCCAATGCTATCTAAATGTGCAAAAATAGCCGTTCGGGGTTTTCCAAAAATTAATATAATATTATCGTGTAATTGGTTGCCAAAAATTACTTTTGGTTTAACTTTCCAATTTTTAGCATGTTGTTTTACGTAGTTTAAAACAAACTGTGTCATAGGTGCTTCGTTGCCACTTGGCGCTGCAATTGCACACATTTGTTTTAAGGTTTTATAATCTGTAGATAGCATATTTTAAATGTTTAATATTAATACGAAATTAAAACAATAGAAAGTACTGCCAAAGCAATACCTATAATATTAACGGTTGATAGTTTTTCTTTAAACACCAGCCAAGCAACAATGGCCGATAGTACCACATTACTTAAATTGAATATTGGAAATAATTGCGCACTACTCAGCACATTCGTATCTAGTGCCTTAAACATAAAATAAATACTAAAGTAATTGGGTATGCCTAAAACTATACCTCCCACAATGTTTTTTAATTTAAAAACAGTAGCTACTGTTTGTTGTTTACTTATAAAAAGCTGATACATAATTGCTAAACTACCTACACAAAAAGCTATTAAAAAAGTGGTAATACTAAATAAAGCACTATCGTTTGGCGATTTAATGTAATAGGCATTTGTAGCGTTAATACTAATATCTATTAAGCCACTACCAATAAAAACAGCTATGGGTAACCACAATAAATTAGTATTTGTTTTTTGGGTTCTGGGTGTTTTAGTAGAAAAGTATACGGCTACTAATGCCAAAACAATACCCATAATTTTAAAAAAAGATAAGTGTTGATTTAAAAAAATAACCGAAAATAAAACAGGCATAGCCACACTCATTTTATTAGCTACACTTGCCGTAGATATGCTTATACGTTGAGCCGTTTGAGAAATTAAATAAAAAATACTAACAAATAAAAAACCTAACGGAATGCACATTGTAAGCCAATTGGCATTAAATACCGTGTTAAAATTATAATTTGTATTTAAAAATAAAATACCTGTAATTACCGCCGTTACATAATTTATAACTATTGCTACAAACGTATTTACACTATATTTTTGAAATAACTTAAATACAATTAATAAAAAAACACTAAATAATATGGTAAGAACAATAAAAAACATTTGTGAATAAATTATAAATTAAAACAATAACCGTTATAAATTATTTCAAATATGAGATAAAAATAATAACTTTAATACAACCAAAGTTTTGTATTTATGTTTTATTTTAATTATAAAAAAACAATTTTTTTGTTTTTATTTTGCCTAAACATAGCTTTATATAAAAGTCAAACCGATTATATTTTATGGCAAGATAACAAACCTTTAACTTGGGACGACTTTAAAGGGAAGCCCGAAAAACGTTTTGCTGTGGCCAGCACCAGCTACGATATTTATTTAGACATTGATAAAACCAACACAGGCTACAACGTGGCTATAAAAGCGGTATTTTTTTATTATAGTAGTTGGAAAAATAAAAATTGGATTGATAAAACCGTACTAGCTCACGAACAAAAACATTTTGATATTGTAGAATTATATGCTCGAAAATTGCGTAAACTATCTAAAAATGTAAAATACACCTCGTACAATGATTTAGAACAAAAGTTGTACGCCTTGTACGATATAATAGATAAACAAATGGATGAGTACCAAGATGTATATGATAACGAAACAGACGGCAGTACAAATGCCGAAAAACAACGCGAATGGAATGCTAAAATCATTAACGAAATAAAAGCGTTAGATGATTATAAAAACATTAACGTTCAACTTTAATAGGATTTCATTAACATAAATTTTATTTGTATTTTATTAATTTACAACACTTTACAGTTATTTTTTAGTTTAGCTGTAACTTTTTTGTTCTAACTTCGTCATACCTTTAAATAAGTTGACTTTATCCGATTATAACTCCTGTGTTGAAAATCATGCCGATGGCGTGTATCGCTTTATTGTAAAACACATTAAAGATAAAGACCAAGCCAAAGATATTGTACAAGATACTTTTGAAAAAATGTGGCGAAAAGTAGACACAATTGAGGCCATTAAAGCCAAATCGTACTTATTTACCGCCGCTTACCATACCTTAATTGACA
>JAYTRS010000487.1:0-3011 GCA_043746065.1 Bacteroidota bacterium
CATGGTTAATATTCCTCACACCACAGTTTACAACCCCGCTATTAAAGCTGGTATTCCTACAGGTATTAACACAGGTACTGTTAATTTTGGACCTTGTGCCGCAGTTACAGCAATACTAAAAGAAAATATATTAAACGGCAGTATTGATGTATTTCCTAATCCATTTAGCGATGAGCTAACACTTAGTATTAACCCATCAATATCTGGTGCAGTAACTATAAAATTAATAGATGTATTAGGTAAAGAAATTATAGTTTATAAAAACGACAACTATACCGCCACACAAAATAAACTTGTATTTAATACGGCTAATTTAAAAATGGCAGTAGGCGTTTACCTATTAACACTCACAACACCACAGGGCACATCGGTTAAAAAAATTGTTAAACAATAAGTATTGTACTCAAAAAAAAGTAACATTATGAATTTACTAAAAAAATTAAAAGCAGTAGCCTTAGTGCTACTGTTTATTTTTTCTATTTATACCAACAGTTTTTCTCAAACGGTTGCAAATAAAAACATAACAAGTAGTGGAACCTTATCCTTTTTTGTACGCGATGCTATTACTGGATACGGCATTCAATCTGCCATTCAACTTACTAGCGATAATAAAACAATCGACCAACTAACAACCGATGGAGGACTTTTAGTTTTTCAATCTACCCAAGGCAAATACAATTTACAGATAAAAGCAAATGAGCATAAAACCATGCAAACCTTTTTTACAATAGAACAAGGTAAAACACTTAATATCAATATCTATTTAGATAGAAACGAAGTCCAAATAGCTAACAACGAATCAACAAATAATGCTATTATTAAAGGCTATATAGTGGATGAAAGTACCGGAAAACCAATTGAAAATGTAGAAGTGAACTTTACTGAAACAAATGATATAGTAAGAAGCGATGCAAATGGTTTTTTTTACTACAATTCACCCAAGTTTTCAAATTTGAATAGTGCTACTGAAAAACCTTTAAGAACAAATATTGTGTTTAATAAACAAGGTTATAGTACACATCTACAAAAAAATGCTTTACTTATTTTAGGCGAATGCGCCATGCAAATTGGCTTAAATAAACGCGCCGAAACAACTGCTGAAAATAGCTTTGTAGGCGTTTTAGATAAAACTGAAGCGATGTGGAAAGAGTACGAAAAAAATAATGAAGAAGATATTCAAAATAGTTTGTTCAATAAACTTAATCAGCAAAACCAAATAACTGCTAGCGGCTGTATAACGCCACCAGCTAATATTAGAGTAGGTGTTAATTGCGCTTGTACAAATTGTAGTGGTGTTAATGTTATGACACTTGAGCATTATACAAGTACAGGATTGGATAACGAATGGATTCCGAGTTGGGCTGCAAACTCTTTAATGGCAGGTGCTGTGGCTTACCGTAGCTATGGGGCTTGGTATGCTTTAAACCCAGTAAGTACAAATTACGATATTGCAAGCACTACGTGTAACCAAGCGTATGGTGCAACCAGTTATGCAAGCTGTGTAAATGCTGCCGCCAATACCATTAATATTGTACTCGAAAAAAGTGGCTTAATATTTAGATCAGAATATTCTGCCGAAAATAATAATGCACCCGGCAGCTGCGGAAACTGTAATAGTGGCACAGGAACTTCTTGGCCTTGTATTTCAGATGCTGTTTGCTGTGGCTATAGTACCAATGGGCATGGTAGAGGTATGTGCCAGTGGGGGTCGCAACGTTGGGCAAATACCCAAGGTAAATCGTGGACATGGATTTTAAACCACTATTATAACCCCGGCAATGTTTATATATCTAATCCAACGTGTGTACCAACAAACTTAAATGTTACTCCACCCACTTGTACTAGTAATAATGCTACTTTTACTTGGAGCGGAAATGCCGTTACAAAAATAGAAGTAAGTAACCCTTTAGGCGGTTGGTATCAAAAAAATATTACGGGTAATACTACCACTGCTCCAGCAGGTTTTACAGTATCGTTTACCTTTTTACCTGGTCAAACTTATAGTTGGAGGTTGTACAATGGCAGCGTTTGGACAAATGGATCTAGCTTTACCGTTCCCAATTGCCCACCTACAAACCTAGCCGTTGTGGTGCCTACTTGTACTGATCATAATGCCTATTTCTCATGGCAAAACCACGCACCAAGTGTTACTAAAATTGAAGTAAGTAATCCTTTAGGGGGTTGGTATCAAAAAACAATTACCTCGGGTACTACTGCTACTGGTCCGGCTGGCTTTACCCCTGCCTTTACATTTCAGGCAGGTACTGTTTATAATTGGCGTTTATACAACGGTGTTACCTACACCAGTGGCCCTAGCTTTACCGTTGTTAATTGTGCCCCAAAAGGTAATTTAGATGTGGGTAATTGCTACACCGTATCGGGTTGGGCATTTGACCCAGATGTTCCATCAGCAACTATTTCTGTAAATATTTATATTGATGGAACTTTTGTAACCACTTTACCTACTTCGCAATTAAGAACAGATGTAAACGCTACTTACACTATTACTGGTAACCATGGTTTTAATTGGAGTATGCCTTCAACCTACCGTAATGGCGTTACACATACTGTGCAAGTAACTGCTGTTAATAACCCTACGGGTACTAACCCTGTTATTACCAATGGCACTTATCAAACAGGCGTTTGTAACAAAGACCCTTTAGGATATTTAGATTCTGCTACTTGTAATTATATTTCAGGTTGGTCCTACGATCCTAACAGCCCTTCGCAAAGTGATTCGGTAGCTGTGTACATTGATGGTGTTTATTATCCAGTGGGTAGCTCTGGTTTATTACCTTGTAATATGCCTAGGTTAGATGTTAATGCTGCCTACAGCATTACTGGCAACCACGGTTTTAGTTTGCCTACACCTAACCAGTTTAAAGATGGCAGCCCTCACACTCTTTCCTTATACATGGTTAATATTCCTCACACCACAGTTTACAACCCCGCTATTAAAGCTGGTATTCCTACAGGTATTAACACAGGTACTGTTAATTTTGGACCTTGTG
>JAYTRS010000488.1:0-3007 GCA_043746065.1 Bacteroidota bacterium
GTTTGTGTATGATTTTGGCATAACATGGTTGGCACAGGATCCCACTTGGCACTAAATTCAAACAAACTAAATAAATCTGTTTTTTCGGTCATGCCGTAATTTTGGCGCGTTAAATAGGTATCTATAGTTGAATATTCGTACTCAAAAGGGTTTGTACTTAGTTTATAATTTTCAAACGCAAACCCCTTGCTATAATCTATTTTACTATTCGCATTTTTATCCATTGGGTCGTGGTCAAAAACACTTTCGCAAATATCAATCCCTTCTGCTGCCAAGGCAATATCGTAGCTATCGCTGGCGCTACACATGGCAAATAAAAAGCCACCACCAAATACAAAATCTTTAATTTTTTTAGCGGTGTTTAATTTCATTAACGATGTTTTGCCAAAGCCTAATTTTTTTGCCATCGCCTCATTTTCTTTAACTTCGTTTTGATACCAAGCAGCATGTTGAAATTGACCATAAAATTTACCATACTGACCTGTAAAATCTTCGTGATGGAGGTGTAACCAATCGTAATCTTTAAGTTTATCTAAAAAAACTTCCTCGTCGTAAACAACATCATAAGGTATTTCTGCATATTTTAAAACAAGTGTCACAGCATCGTCCCATGGTTGTTTGCCTTTTGGCGAATACACGGCAATACGAGGGGCTTTTTCTAATTTAATAGCATCTTGGTTTTGCTCAGGATTGGCAATATCGGCTAAAATAGAGTTGCCTTGCGCATCGCCAATGGTTTCGAAGCTAATGCCTCTAATAGTGCACTCATTACTTACGGCTTTTGCATTTGGCACCATAAAACTACCGCCCCTATAGTTTAAAAGCCAATGTATTTCTAACTCCCCTTTTAAAGCCCAATATGCTAAACCATAGGCTTTTAGGTGATTTTTTTGAGATTCGTCCATTGGAATTAAAATGTACGATGCAAATGAATTTATACAAAAGTAAAAAGTAAAAAATATGAACGTAATTTTTTTCATTTATGATTTTAAAATTACTGAATATTGTTATGAACTAAAAACGAAAAAAGGTTAAATATTTTACTCAGTTAAAACATAGTTTGGCTAACCAAAACATGCTTTTTAAACATTTAAGTAGTTTTAACCCCACCTTTTTTGTTTTTTGTTCGTATAGATATATAAATAAAGGCAATTATGAACACGCAACACATTACTATACCCATGTTTCCGTTAAATATGGTATTACTTCCGGGCGAAACATTTAAACTTCATGTATTTGAAGAACGATATAAACAATTAATAAATGAGTGTATGGACAACGATGCTTCGTTTGGTATACCTTTTATGGATAAGGGAAAAGTTAAAAAATACGGTAGTGAAGTTAAAATTAAACGCATTTTAAAAACATACGAAAATGGCGAGTTAGATGTTTTAGTAGAAAGTGTTGCTGTTTTTGAATTATTAGAATACTCATCGGTACTTACACCCAAATTATATGGCGCTGGTGTTGTTGAAATTAGTAAAAATAACCAACGCATTACTTTAAATAATTTGCAAGATGCTGTAGTTAATTATTTTACGAGCATACAAAATAAATTTATTGATTACGAAACAGTAAACCAACTAACGGTGTATAATGTAGCGGCATCATTACAACTAACCCCTTTTGAAAAATATAAATTAATTTCGAGTAATAGCCCACAGTTTAATTTATTAAACCAGTTAAAATTTATAACGCATGTTATTAATGCGGAACAAAATTTAAAAGACAGGTTTGTAAATAATTAATTTTTTATTTTAAAGCCTCAAGACAGCTTTTCCATAGTAAATCGGCACTTTTAGCCCAACTAAATTTTTGTTTTTGAAGATTACCTTTTTCTATTAATTGCTGTTGTAAATCTTTATCTACATATAATTTTAGCATGGCTTGGGCAATTTCATCAACATTTAAAGGGTTTACATACAAAGCCGCATCACCTGCAATTTCGGGCAAACTTGTTACGTTACTAGCAATAATTGGAGTTTGAGTTTGCATAGCCTCTATTAGTGGGATACCAAACCCTTCGTAATAGGGTACAAATGTTAAAGCAGTTGCGCTTGCCAGTACTAAGTTTAAATCGTGATTGCTTAAACGCCCCGTAAAAATAATTTCGTTTTTTAAATGATTATCGGCTATTATTTTATTTATTTGTGCAGTACCCCAATATTGCGAACCCGCCAACACTAATTTTACAGTTGTTTTATATTGTTGTTTAAATAAGGCAAATGCTTTTACTAAATTAGGTATGTTTTTACGTGGAATTAACGAACCTACACTCACAAAATAATCGTTACCCGACGTAAATTTAGTTTTAGTTTGTTGTTTTTCAATGTCAGAAGCGGGTTTAAAAAAGGAGTGAATGCCGTTATAAACTACATCTATTTTAGTAGGGCTAATGTTATAATGTTTAACAATATCCGCTTTACTAAATTCAGAAACAGTGGCTATTCGGGTAGCTTGGCGGGCATATTTTGGAAAAAAATAATTGTAATATTTACCCGTTAGCCATTTTAAATCTTTTGGGTGATGATAAAAATTAATATCGTGCAGTACCACTAATTGCTTGCATTTGGCGCCTAAACAAACAAAGCCATCAGGCGATAAAAACAAATCGGGTTTAAGTTTATTTAATAAACTTTTTACCGAAAACTGAAACCACGCATAATATAAAAAGGGGTGCCGCGCCTGTGGCGAAATAATGAGCGGCGTAACATTATCTGAAAAAATAAATTCTTCATTAAAAGGCCTATCAAATAAAAAAATAAAATGTACGTTAGGGTTATTTTTTGTAATTAGGCTTAGGGTTTGGTAGCTAAACCAACTTATGCCTTCTAATTTATTTTTTAATAATAACCGGGTATTTACAACAATTTGCACAAGGCAAAGCTATAAAAAATTATAAAATTTTATGAGTTATTTTTGATTTTGCGTGAGGGATGGTAGCGAAAAGCCCACAGCCCTGAGGAACGAAGGGCGAGGACTTGTAGCAAACAGCCCGACGCACCGC
>JAYTRS010000489.1:0-9358 GCA_043746065.1 Bacteroidota bacterium
GCTTTTTTACTTTGCTCATCGTTTAACTCTAAATAAATTAAAAATTTATCATCGGTTGTACGAGGGTCAGGGTTTTTTGCTTTTGCGCCAGGTACTAACCAACAACGTAAAAAATAGGTTAATGCCATGCCGTGAGCCGCACAAAATACAGTAGCTTCAAACGTAATAGGTATAAAGGCAGGAATGTTAAAGTAATACGCCCAATTTGGCTTACCACCAATATCGTTTGGCCAATCGTGCACCATCATATACCACATCATTAATGTGGCTAAAGATGTACCTGTAATGCCATATATAAAAGCACAAATTGCAATTCGGGTACGAGGTACGCCAATTAAGCCATCAATGCCATGTATAGGCATAGGTGTAAATACATCCTTAATGCGAATACCAGATGCTCTTAATTTTTTACAGGCTTCTAACAATGGAACCTCATCGTTAAAAACACCATGTATAATGTGTTTGTTTGTTGCTACTGCTGATCCTGACATATTTTTAGTTTCAATTTTTTATTTTAATTTCTCATTTCGACTTCGCTCAACGTGACAAATTTAAAAGTTTAGTGGTGAGCATGCGTTGCTGCATCTTTCTTTTGTTGTTCGCCACTCGACTTTAAAATTGTTTTTAATTCTGCCTGAGCAATTACAGGGAAATAACGAGAGAACAATAAGAAGAATGTTCCAAACATTCCTATTGTTCCTACAAAAATCCCTATATCAATAAATGATGGTGTATACGTATTCCAAGTAGAAGGTAAGTATGTACGGCATAAAGTAGGAACGATAATTACAAAACGCTCAAACCACATACCAATATTTACTACAATTGATAAAATAAACGTTGCTATAATAGATGTACGTATTTTTTTAAACCAAAATAATTGTGGCGATAAAACGTTACAACTCATCATAATCCAGTAACTCCAAGCCATAGGGCCCGTTGCACGATTTAAAAATGCGTACTGTTCCCATTCAACTCCACTATACCAAGCCACAAATAACTCAGTTAAATAAGCAACCCCTACAATAGAACCTGTAACAATAATTACAATGTTCATGTATTCAATATGTTTAATGGTTACATAATGTTCTAATTTATAAATTTTACGAACCACTAACATTAAGGTTAATACCATAGCGAAACCTGAGAATACCGCACCCGATACGAAATAAGGAGGGAAAATGGTAGTGTGCCAACCTGGTACTACCGAAGTAGCAAAATCAAACGATACAATAGAGTGAACCGAAAACACTAAGGGTGTAGATAATCCTGCTAATACCAAAGATACTTCTTCAAAACGACTCCAGTGGCGAGCGCTTCCGCCCCAACCAAAAGATAAAGTACTGTACATTTTCTTTTGCCAAGGTTTAATTACACGGTCGCGAATCATACCAAAATCGGGTATTAAACCAATGTACCAAAATACAATAGATACAGTTGCGTAAGTTGATACAGCAAACACGTCCCATAATAAAGGTGAGTTAAAGTTAGGCCACAAACTACCAAATTGATTTGGTAAAGGGAATAACATATAATCTAACCAAGGGCGACCAGTATGTAGGGTTACAAATATAGCCGCACACAATACTGCAAAAATCGTCATGGCTTCGGCCGAACGGTTAATTGCCATACGCCATTTTTGGCGGAATAGTAATAACACGGCTGAAATTAACGTACCAGCATGACCAATACCAATCCACCAAACGAAGTTGGTAATATCCCAAGCCCAATCAACACCGTTATTAGAGCCCCAAGCGCCAATACCCACACCAATGGTGTAAGCTAAGCAACCTATGCCCCATAAAAAACTTAGGGCACAAAGGGTAATTAATGTGTACCAACCTTTAGCGGCTTTACCTTCAATTGGGGCAATGATATCGTCAGATATTTGACGGTAACTTTTACTGCCTAATATTAGTGGTATCCTTATGTCTGATTCTGCGTGCATAGTATCTTATTAATTAATTCTTAATTTATATTATGAATGTTTTTCTTCTGTGTGAGCTTCTTCGTGTTTTGCGCTTACTACTTCTTTTTTCTCTAAAATAGTTTCTTCTTGATTACGTACTTTTAATAGATAAGAAACTGTTGGTTTAACACCTACATCTTCTAACAATAAATAATTACGTTCATCGTCGCGCCATTTTACAACTTCAGCATTTTCGTCGTTTACATCACCAAACATAATGGCGTTGGTAGGACAAGCTTGCTGACAAGCCGTTTTAATAGCACCATCTACAATTGGCATACCTGCTTTTTTAGCTACTAATTTACCAGCTTGTAAACGTTGTGCACACATTGAGCATTTTTCCATTACACCACGGCTGCGAACTACAACATCTGGGTTTAATACCATACGTCCTAATTCTTGTTGGGCTGGGTTAACATCGGCAAACCAATCGTTTGAATTATAATTAAACCAGTTAAAACGACGTACTTTAAACGGACAGTTATTAGCGCAATAACGCGTACCAATACAACGGTTATAGGTCATCATATTTAAACCTTCGGTACTGTGAGAGGTAGCTAATACCGGACAAACTGTTTCGCAAGGTGCGTGGTTACAGTGTTGGCACATCATGGGTTGGAAAGTAACCTTAGGGTTAGCCGAAGGATTTTCCATTTCAATGTACATTTCTTTGGTGCCTTTATGCTCTTCTGCCGCTTTGGCTTTGTTCATATCTGAACTGTAGTAACGGTCAATACGTAACCAAAACATATCACGTGTTTTTGCTACCTCTTTTTTACCTACTACAGCCACATTGTTCTCGCTTGTACAAGCTACAACGCAGGCCGAACAGCCAATACATGAATTCATATCAATGGTTAATCCCCATTTGTGATTTAAGCGTGGATGAGCATCCCATAAATCAATATCGTTTACGTGTTTTTTACCACCACCATGAACCGGGAGTTCAGTTGCTGGATTCCACTCTTCTTTACCTAAAGCGGCATATTCAGGTAACGATACTTCGCGCAACAAATATTCTTCACGACCCATAATGGTGTGTTGAATTTGAGTGGCTGCAAAATCGTGTTTACCTTCGGCTTTAGTAACGGTAACATTACCTGCTACGTTTTGTATTGTATCGTTAACAATATTTAAAAATTGAAAAGCATTAACACCAACGCCATTGGCTACTTTCATAGTTTCGGCAGTACGGCCATAACCTAATGCTAAACCAATAGTACCAGGCGCTTGCCCTGGTTGAGAAAATAAAGGTGCTGTAATTTTAACGCCATTAAACGTTACATCTACTATTGAGCCTTGTGTATCTTGGCGTAACATTTCATTTAAACCCATTGCTTTTACATCAATAGGGCTCATGGTAATGTAATTATCCCAAGTAACTTTGCTAATAGGATCAGGTAACTCCATTAACCATGGGTTATTTGAATGATTACCGTTACCTAAACCAATTTTTTCGTAAACCACTAAATCAAAAGCACCGCCTTTAATGGCAGTAGCCATTGTTGCAGCTTTATTATAATCTGGGGTTGGAAGTGTTTCTGTTACAGTAACTGGAGTTTTTTCAACTTCTGGTTTAATAATTGAATCGTTAACTAATTCGTTTATAACGGTTGCAATACCTGCTAAAATAGGCTTACCAGTGCTGTCTTTTGCCATTGGAGCTAGCACAATATCTTTATGAACGTAAGTTTTTACAACACCATCGTGTAAGGCATTTGCCCAAAACGAAGGAAAATCAGCATGTTTACCTTGATTAGGGAAAATGCTGTTATTCCAAACACCTTGTAAATAGGTTAAATAATCTGTTTTTACACCACTCCAACCTAATATACTGTCTTGAAACTGGCGTGTACCTTCGTGACGAGGGGATGCAAATATTGGGTTAATGGTAGGTTGTTGTAATGAATAATGACCGCGTTTTGGGTTAGCATCGTTCCAACTTTCTAACCAATGATGATCAGGACAAACAACATCTGCTAGTTGTGCAGTTTCATCTAACACATTAGCGAACGATACTTTTGTAGCTACTTTTTTATAAGCATCGGCAAATTTTAAACTGGCTGGAGCTGTGTAAACAGGGTTACACGCATATGTCATTAAAACATTTACTTTACCAGCAGCCATATCCGCCACTAAATCAGCAAATTCTTTATCATCGCCTTGTTTTAAGTTAAAATGATTTTCAACATCTACGGTTTTACCATAGTTATCTAACATTTTATTAATTCCGTTAACTAAGGTTTGAACACCTTCATCGTTAACACCCGAAACAACAACCGATTGTCCTTTATGTTTTACTAATGCGTTTGCTGCTTTTTTAATGGCTTTAACGGCATCAGCATTTGAAATTTTTTCGTTACCACTTACTTTTGAATTGCCTGTGGCGCTGGCTACTTCGTTAAATAAAGCGATTGCCACCGAGCCTAATTCAGAGCCCTTCACCATGTAACGCTCATCGGCATTAGCACCCGTTAACGATAAATTAGATTCGAAATGGTAATGTTTACTCATTTCGGGCTTATCTTTATTAACCTTACGCGTTTGAGCGTATTGTTTTGCAAATTCGGTTGGGTTTAACCAGTTACCTAAAAAATCGCAGGCTAAACCAACAATGGTTTTTGCTTTGCTAAAATCGTAAGAAGAAACTACAGATTTACCAAATATATTTTTATTAGCTTTTGTTAAAGCATTGTAAGAAATAGCATCGTAAGTAACGTGTTTTGTATTAGGATATTTTGCTATAAATTCAGCAATAACAGCTTTTGTAGAAGGAGAAATAATGGTAGATGTTAAAATGCGAACGGCACCACCAGCTAAAGAAGCTGCTACAGCATCATCTACATTTTTCCAACTTGCATCTTTACCTTTTAACATTGGGCCACGTAAACGAGCACCATCGTATAAGCCTAAAACAGAAGCTTGAACACGAGCAGTAGTACCGCCATGTGTTATTTTTGATAAATCGTTTCCTTCAATTTTAATAGGACGACCTTCGCGTGTTTTTACTAAAATAGAAGAGTAATCGTGTCCATCATAAAAAGTAGAGGCATAAAAATTAGCTACACCAGGGGTAACCTCTTCGGGTTTAACAATGTATGGGATTGATTTAATAACAGGCGTTTCGCACGCTGCTAATGCAACTGCGGCAGTGCTAAAACCCATTACTTTTAAAAAATCGCGACGAGAAGTACCTGATTGCTCAGCTTCATCGCTACCTAAAAACTCATCCATTGGCAGAGGTTGAGCAAATTCATTCTTTGCTTGCTCTTGAAACTCAGGGCTGTTATGTAGTTCGGGTAAGCCTTTCCAGTATTTTTTTGACATAGACATTATTTTATAATTTCTAAATTTTAATTCTTAATAGTGACACTTGCCACACTCTAATCCACCAATTTTTTCAACCGTAAACTTAACATCGTATTGACCAGCATATTTTTCTTTTAATGCTTTGTGCAGGCGGTCGTAATAAGCATTACCTTCCATTACAACTTCAGTTTTGCGATGGCATTCAATACACCATTTCATGGTTAAAGGTGCTTTTTGTTCAGCCACTGTCATTTCTTTAACATTGCCATGGCATTGCTCACATTTTATTTGCCCCACCACAACGTGCTGTGAGTGATTAAAATAAACGTGATCAGGTAAATTGTGAACTTTTATCCATTTTAAAGGATTTTCTTTTGAGGTGTCGTATTTACCTGTTTTAGGGTCGAAACCATTAGCAGCATATATTTTACCGATTTCTTTTTCGCCATATTGTGGGCCTTTTTGAATGCCTTTGTGGCAATTCATACAAATATTTACAGATGGAATACCTGCGTGACGTGATTTTTCAACTGAAGAGTGGCAATATTGACAAGCAATTTCGTTTTCGCCAGCATGTAATTTATGCGAAAATTTAATAGGTTGCTCGGGCTTGTAGCCTTTTTGGGTTTTCCAATCGTAGTACACACCAATGTTGTAACAGGCATCCCAACACGATTTCATCCCACCAAAAGCAATAATAATAATAAATACTCCTACTAAACGACGATGACCAGCCATCCAATTTCTAACTTCTTGTCCAAACGTAATATCAGGATTTTCGGCTTTACCTTCAGCGCGATTAGCAGCATTTTGCATAGACGTGCGAACACTGCGGAAAGCGCCAATTAAAATAGCTAAAATAACAATAATACCTAAAATTAAGTATAATGGTTCGATGCCACCTTTCTGTTCTTCAGCGGGGCCAGCACTTGCGCTTGTTCCACCAGAGGCAACTACTTTAGAAGCCGGATCTGGTCCTTTTAAAAAGGCTACAATTGAAGCAACACCTTTTTCGTCAATTTGTCCTTCAAATACAGTCATTGCTGCACCATACTGCGCTTTAATTTTTTTAGCGTAAGGGTCGCCAGCCTTAATAAGGGCTTCGTTATTAATTACCCATTTGTTAATCCAATCACCTTTAGGAATACGGTCAAATAAGCCTTTTAACCCAGGGCCAGTACCCATTTGGTCTGAGTGTGAAGCGTGACAAACGGCACAATTTTGTTTAAATATTTTGGCCCCTTCGTCGGCACTTTGTGCTTTGATGTTAGAGGTAAACGCAAAAACCGTGAAAACCATTAGTATTAGGGCTTTTGCTGAAGTACGAGATATGTGTTTTTTCATATTAAAATGAGAAATTACGCGGTGTATGTATGTTTTTATGACAAATTAATGACACAAAACGATGGCAAATTTAACAGAATATGAATAAACAAAGTACGAAATTTTAAATATTTTTAACGAATTTGTTAATTTATAACGATTCTAAATAATAAAATTTTGGTCGTTAATAAATTGAATTTAATCGAAATATTTTTACAAAATAATCGTCGTTAAATTTTTTTAGAAGAAAAAATAAACTACAAATATTTTGAAAACATAAATGATTAGTCGCAATAGTGTTAGTAGTTGCAATAGCCTATTATTGTTAGCTTTTGAGCAAACTTATTTAGAAGATTTATTTTTAAAATAGCTGATAATTATTGGCAAAACAGAAATTAAAATAATACCAATACATACTAAATCTATACGCTTGCGAATAATTTCAACTTCGCCTAAAAGGTAGCCTGCGGTGGTTAAACTGCCAATCCATAAAGCGCCGCCTAATACATCAAAGCTAAAAAATCGCTTATAATCCATTTTGCCCACACCTGCCGCAAAAGGGGCAAAGGTGCGCACAAAAGGCACAAAGCGCGCCATAATAATGGCTTTTGTGCCATGTTTTTCGAAAAAGAGATGGGTTTTATCTAAATATTCTTTTCTAACCAAGGCTTTGTTTCTAAATTTAATATCAAAAATTTTAATGCCAATTTTTCGTCCAACCCAATAGTTACAATTATCGCCCAAAACGGCGGCAATAAATAACAAGATAAGGAGGTAACTCATGTTTAACATTCCACTGCGGGCAAATAAACCAGCGGTAAACAAAAGAGAATCGCCAGGCAAAAAGGGCATAGCTACTAGGCCTGTTTCAATAAAAATTACTAAAAATAAAACTACATAAATAGCGGTGTTGTAATTAGCAAAAAGCCATTCAAAATCTAAATGTAAAATGTGTTTAAAAAGTTCGACCATAAAATAAGTTATAAGTGTTTAATTTTTAGTTTTTAATATTTAGCTTCGACTTCGCTCAGCCCGACAACATCTATTTTACTTCATCTAAATAGGCTAAAATGCCACCTTTTAAATTGTATAAATTTGTAAAGCCGTGTTGGCTTTCTAACGCGCTAATAACGGTGGCACTGCGTTTGCCGCTGCGACAATGAACGACTACTTGTTTATCTTTGCTAATTTTATCTACGTTATCCATTACTTCGCCCATGGGTATTAATTCGCCATTAAGGTTGGCTTCGTCAAATTCGTATTCTTCGCGCACATCAATTAATTGAAAATTGGCGTTTGTATCTTTTAAGGTTTTTAGTTCGGCAGGGGTAACTTCTTTCATGTTTTTTTAGTTAATGGGGATTAGTTAATAAATAATGGTTAATAGGAAATAGTTAGGAGGATTAATTTAATTCGTTTTTCATTTCTTCGGGTAAAAAGCTAAAAAAGGTATCGCCACGTAAGCCTATACGTAAAGTTTCTAAAGGGATAACGTCATCTACACTAATATTACCAACGTTTACGTTACAACCAAATAGTTTTAAAAAATATACTTGTTGGCTTTTTTGAGGAGTTTCCCAAATAATATTTTCTATTTTTATTTTATTTACAATGCGGTTAATTAATAAGGAGTGGGCACTGCCATTTTTATGAAAAATGCCTACAGTACCACTTTCGCGGGCCTCGGCAATTACTTTAAAAGCGCCCGCATCTAATTCAGATTGCATCATTTTTATCCAACGTGCTGGATGAATGATAACACCTTCTTCTTTACTACCTACCTCGCTTAATACTGTAAAGTTTTTAGCTAAGGTTGATATGTATTCGCATTTTTTATCGTGATTCAATTCTACACTTCCATCGCTTACCTCAGCGCTATCAAGCCCTAAATCAGTAATATATTTTACATAATCGTTAAATCTATTACGTACAATAAAAGCTTCAAATAAAGTACCACCCACGTAAACTTTTATACCTGCTTGTTGGTACAATTTTACTTTTTCTTTTACGTTTTTAGAAATGATAGAGGTGCCAAAACCTAATTTTACAAAATCAATATAATCGGCACTTGAACTCATCATATCCTCCGCTTGGCGAAGGCTAACACCTTTATCCATAACCATTGTAACGCCATTTGAACGCGGCTTAAAGGTGCGGTTTGGTATGTGCGAAAGGTTAAAATTATAATGGTTGGGCATAGTTTTAGTTTTTGTAATTAGCAATCAAATGTAACAGTTCTTTATCATTTTGTAAAATAGGTTCAAAATCAAAAATATCTTGGTGTAAGGTATAGTTAAGTTCTAAGCCTCTCACAAAATATTCTAAGGCTTCTTTTCTGTTTTCTTTATAAATAAGTAATACGCCCATACGGTATTGTAATTCGGCCACGTTAGGATGAATTTTTATGCCTTTTGCAAGGGCTTCAATGGCATCGTTATAGTAACCGTTTTGGTGTAATAGGGTGCTGTAATCTAACCACAAATCGTACTCGGTATATTCTAATTCAATTACGCGTTGGTAGGCTGTGGCGGCTTCTTCAATAAAGCCTAGTTTTTGTTGTACTTCGGCAAAAACGTACCAGTATTCGGGTTCGTTGGGGTTAATTTCAATAGCTTTTTTTACGTAATGAATGCCTTCGGTAACCCTATTTAGGGCATCTAATACAACGCCTATACCTAGCCAGGCATCGGCATTAGCGGGATCTAACTTTACACATTTATTATAATTAACTAAGGCTTCTTCAAAACGGTTTAGGTT
>JAYTRS010000490.1:0-3002 GCA_043746065.1 Bacteroidota bacterium
CGAACTATTAAAAACGCAAAGCAATTTGGTTTATACAAGGTATTTGAAGAAAATGAAAATTTGATTTGTACTGAACCCTTAGATTATTTTGCATTTCAAAAATTAGTAAAAAATTGTGTATTTATTTTAACCGATAGTGGTGGCATACAAGAAGAAAGTACCTTTTTACAAAAACCCTGTTTAACACTTCGCACAAATACTGAGCGCCCCGTAACGGTTGATATTGGATCAAACACCTTATTACCATTTAATTTAGAAGAAATACAGAAACATATTTTAGCGATTGAAAATGGCACTTATAAAAAAGGAGAAGTACCTGATTTATGGGATGGTAAGGCCACAGAACGAATTTTAAAAGCGTTAGCAAATTTAAAATGATAACTAAAGAAGGTTTAAATACATTGCTAAACCTTACTATTGAGGCTAATGCCCCCACTTTTATTATTTATACTGATAGTAAAAGCGAGCGTTTAAATTACGTATGCGAGTTTATTTTCAACACAGTTTTAAAAGTAAATTATAACCTTACAGATGTTATTTCAGAATTTGAAGCATCAACAAATTTTAAAATAAATTATTCTGAAAAAAACATTGATTCTGTTTTTAAAATAAAGCCACACAGTTTACTTTTTGAAACAAATATTACTGAACAAAAACCTATTCCATTTTTTAAAAACGAATTAATTTATTTTTATGAAAATACAATAGGAGATTTAAATTTTGATATATTTTCTTCTGTTTTTTATTTAATTAGCCGTGTAGAAGAATGGCAGAGCTTTCAAGCCGATGAACACCAACGTTTTGAAGCGAATAATAGTATTTTAACAAAATATAATTTTAATTCAAAACCCGTTGTAGAACTGTGGATAGAGATACTAAAAATTGAAATTCAAAAAAAATATTCCTCCATTATTTTTCCTACAAAACAATTTAAAGTAATAAGTACAATTGATGTAGATAATTTATTTGCCTTTAAAAATAAGGGTTTTGTAAGAACAATAGGTGCAATAGGTAAAGACATTGTAAAACTAAATTTTAAAAATTTAAACGCGCGAATAAGGGTATTAATGGGTAAACAACCCGACCCTTTTGATATATACGAATCTATCTCAGAATTTTGTTTACAAAAAAACATTCCGCTTATATATTTTTTTTTATTTAAAACGGGTACTAAGTATGATAGAACCGTAAATCCAACTTCAACGGCATTTACAAAAATATTTAAAACAGTACTTAATAAACATGCAATTATTGGTTTACATCCTTCATATAATTCTTCAGTTAACCAAAATATTTTAGAAGAAGAAACTTTAAATTTTTCAAAATCTATAACTAAGTAATTATTTCTAGGCAGCATTACTTACGTTTTAATATTAGAACTACTCCTAATCAGTTACTAAAAAACGGAATTATAGCTGATTTTACTATGGGTTTTGCCTCTCAAATTGGCTTTAGAGCAGGCACTTCGCAACCATTTTATTATTACGACTTTAGTGTGGAAAAAAAATCAGAATTATTATTTGTACCCTTTTGCGCAATGGATGGTGCTTATTTTGTGTATAATAAAATTACACAAAGTGAAGCATTAGATTCTTTAATGAAAATGGCTAAGGAGGTAAAAAAAGTAAATGGCTTATTTATTTCAGTATTTCATGAGCGCACTTTTTATAGTGAATTATACAATGGATTTGGCGATGTTTATAAAACATTACATTTAAATAATTAAAGATAAAATAACCTAATCACAAAAAACAAAAACCCTATCTTTACAAAATATGAACGAAGAAAACTTAATTTTTGGTATGCGTGCCGTTATTGAAGCGGTAGAAGCTGGCAAGGATATTGAAAAAATATTATTACAAAAAGGTTTATCCAACGAGTTATTTCATCAATTACGTAAGGCTTTACAAGGTACTACCGTGCCTTTACAATTTGTGCCACCCGAAAAATTAAAACGTTTAACCGATAAAAATCATCAAGGTGTAATTGCTTATTTAACTGAAATTACATATTATGATGCTGAAGAATTATTGACCAATGTATTCGAAAAAGGGAAAATACCCTTAATATTAATTTTAGATAGAATAACAGATGTACGTAACTTTGGCGCAGTAGCCCGAAGTGCTGAGTGTGCAGGTGTTGATTTTATTATTATACCCACACGTGGTGCCGCTCAAATAAATGGTGATGCTATAAAAACAAGTGCAGGGGCCTTACATCGCATAAAAGTATGTAGGGAAGATAATTTAAAACACACAATAGATTATTTAAAAGAAAGCGGTTTACAAATTATTAGTTGTCACGAAAAAACGACTAATTATTTTTACGATGCAGATTTTAAACAACCAACTGCCATTATTATGGGTAGTGAAGAAAATGGTATTAGTGGCGAATACATAAAACGTAGTGATGTAGAAGTTAAAATACCAATGGTAGGTAATACAGCCTCGTTAAATGTGAGTGTAGCAACTGGCATTATTTTGTTTGAAGCAGTAAAACAAAGGTTATAGCTTTTTTAGTCCACTAAATTTGTAGCAATAAATGAAAAAAATATTAGACTTTATAATTTATTCTAATGTATTTATTGCGCTTTGTTGTGTGGCTGTTACCTTACAAACAGCTATAATTTTTAACCAATCAAATTCTATTTATGAGTATGCAATAATTAATTTTATAGCCACTTTTATTTTATATAATTTACAACGGCTTTATTATAGTGCCAAATATAATACTAATCCAAAATATGTGTGGTACACAAAAAACAGACGTTTATTATTTACTATAATTATATTATTGCTCTTATTATCGTTTAACTTTTTATGGGCATTTTTTATAACAAACATAAAGCATCTACTAATTTATTCTTCATTATCAATAATTAGTATTTTGTATTTTTTACCGCCTATTCAATTAAAAAAGTATGGTGTGTTAAAACCCTTTTTAATAAGCATTGTATTTGTTATCATTGCCATTTTAATACCCTTAAATTTTGAGGTTACGCA
>JAYTRS010000491.1:0-26008 GCA_043746065.1 Bacteroidota bacterium
CCTTTAGAATACATTTCAAATTTACAACTACACAAAAAATAAACAACCTAGTTGTAGGCGTTTTAATATCAGATATTTCAGGAACAAAAGTAGTAGAGATACGCTCTAATCAAACCCAAACCCCATTATTAATTGATAAAGCGGGTGATTATTCCCTTGACTTAGAATTTTTTTCAGCACTAAAATCAAACATCTATTCGCTTAGTATTGGCTCTCGCTCAAAAGAAGGCATGTTAGAATATTTACCCGATTTATGCGTAATTGAAATAAAACCCGAAACAACAAACGAAACTAATATTATTAGTGATTTAACAGGCTACTTTATTATAAATTCAAACTGGCAACTTAAACATGATTCACTCTAAATTCGCAGAAATATCTGATTTAAATAATCAGCAGTTTATAGATTTAAATAAACAGCTTCAGGAACTGAATATTAAATATTCTTTACCCAACCATACGCAACTTAATAAAGAGCGGTTTAATAACAATCCCTTAATACTTAATACGGGCACTTATTACGGTTCGCGTATGTGGGAATACCCCTTTGCCATTATTAACGCTGATTTAAGTGTTGGACAAAAAGTTGCCGACATTGGTTGCGGCTCTACACCTTTTATAGCCTATCTTTCAAAAGTTACTGGCGCTGGCAGCGTTACTGGCTTTGATAATGATTTTTTAAAAACAGATAGTACTCATTTTGCTTTTGGTGTACGAAAAAAATTTATTGAAGATACGGGGATAAATTTTACATTTTCTAATATTGATGCTATTGATGCATTAGATGAAACGTTTGATAAAGTATTTTGCATAAGTGTTTTAGAACATATTTTAGAGCCTGCCGTTTGGCAAAAGGGCCTTATGGAAATGGCACGCATACTTAAACCTGGCGGCAAGCTAATACTAACTTTTGATGTGTGTCTAACTAATAAAATTATTAGCATTGGCGATATACTAAATTACACCAATCTTATTCCCGAAGGAAAAGTAGATATGAATTGGCCCGAAAAAAGATTTGTAAACGTAGATGGTGATGCTATGGATGTGTTTGGAATCGTTTTAATAAAGCCCAATGGCCAAATATACGCCGACATCAATAATAGCACACAAATTAAAAAACAACACGCCTTTAAAAAATACATACCCGAAATTATTAGTACACAGCAGTTACAATTAATTAAAGATATTAAAAAAAGTAAATTGCGAACAGTAATAAAAATGCTATTGAATAAATACAAAGAATAATATGTCGTACTATATCACAAAAATATTATTTATACTTCAAAAAGTAGTTTGGCGGTTTCGTTATGCGTGTTCAACACAAAACATAAACGTTTCGCCCAATAATATTTCAATCATAGTAGTGGGACGAAACGATAATTATGGAGGCGACTTTAGTTTACGCCTAAAAACCACAATAGATTGGAATTTAAAACAATTACCAGGTGCCGAATTAATTTATATTGAATGGAATAAAATTCCAGAAAAAGAAAGCGATTGTCTTTGGATTGAAGAAAGATACCCAAACTCAAAATGTTATACCGTTTCTAACCAAGTGCACCAATCTATTAATACCAACCCAAAAATGCCAGTAATGGAATATTTCGCAAAAAATATTGGCATTCAAAAAGCGACTAATGATTGGATTTTAATGATAAACGCCGACTGTTTAATTGGAAACGACACGCTAAAAAACATAAAAAAATTATCTAAAAAATATGTGTACGGTACCCATTACGTTAGTTTTAATTGGGATGGTTTAACAATTACAAACAATCATTTATCTAACAAAGCTAAGTATGCATTTGCTTTTCCTGCATGGCCAACTTTGGAGTCGGTAGTTGGTAATTTTATTTTAACACATAAAAGTAATTGGCTACAGGCCACGGGTTACGATGAAAGCCTTACTAATGTTAGAGCTGGTGTGGATGCAAATGGATTAAATCAACTATTACACTTGGGCTTAAAAGCTATTGTAATAGGCCATCATTATCATTTAGACCATCCCGAATCAATGATTCATGGCGCCAACGATACACATGGCACACATAGTTTAAAAAACATTCCCTACAAAAACAAAAGCAATTGGGGCTTTAATAATGTATCTTTAAAAAAAATAAGTGAACGAATATGGAGCTTAGAAAAAATTTAGTTTTAGGGGGAGATGGTACAATTGGCAAAGCCTTATGCAACCATTTAAAAAATATAAACGAAGAGGTAATAAGTGTAGATTTAAAATCAGGCTTTGATATTACAATACAAAACCTCCATCAATTTAAAAACGTGGATTATGTTTGGTTTTTAGCGTGGGAAGTAGGTGGTGCAAAATACTTATCAAACGAAAAATATTTATTAGATATAATTAGAAACAATACTACTATTTGCCAAAAAGTATTTAGGTTTTTAGAAGAAACAAAACTGCCCTTTATGTTTGCATCGTCGCAACTTGCCGCCGCAGATACACCTTATGGCGTTACTAAATTATTAGGCGAAGAGTGGACGCGTATTTTAGGCGGACAAATTTGTAGGTTTTGGAATGTATATGGTTGGGAAATACCGGGTGAAAAATCGCATGTAATACCCGATTTAATTATGCAAGCCCTTACAAAACAAAAAATAGAATTACTAACCGATGGACAAGAACAGCGCCAATTTATTTATATAGATGATTGTGTAAAAAATATGGTAGCCATTCGCAATGTGCAAGCCACTAGGGTAGATATTACCGATGGCAATTGGATTACTATTGAACATATTGCTCAGCAAATAGCAGTACAACATAATGTACCCATAAAACTAGGCAGCAAAAAGGGTTACTCAAACAAAATAGAGCCATTAAAAACATATTCATTAACGTTTAATATAACACTTAAAGAAGGTATTGATATAATAAGTAAATTAGCCTTACAACACTTAAATGTTAAATCTAAATAACTGTAATGTGTGGCATTTTAGGATATGTAGGTAATTTTGAAAAAGAAAAATTACAAATTGGGTTAATTAAAATTAGTCATAGAGGCCCCGATGGGCAAGGTGTTTTTTTTCATAATACTACAGCATTAGGGCATAGGCGATTGTCTATTATTGATTTAAGCCAAAACGCCGCACAACCTTTTGAATTATTGGATAGATTTGTAATTACATTTAATGGCGAAATTTATAATTATATTGAATTAAAAAAGGAATTAATTGCTGAAGGCATCCAATTTAAAAGCGCTAGCGATACCGAAGTGCTTTTACAAGCCTACATTAAATGGGGCAAAAATTTTGTACACAAACTAAACGGAATGTGGGCATTTTGTATTTATGATAAAGCTGAAAACACATTGTTTTTATCACGAGATAGGTTAGGAAAAAAACCACTTTTTTACGCACAATTAAAACAGGGTTTTGTTTTTTGTTCAGAAATGAAAGGTATTTACCCTTTTTTAGATTCCGTGTCCATCAATCATACTAACGCTCTAATAGCTATGAATAATAGTTTTAGTTATGAGCATACACAAGAATGTTTAATAAATAATATTATAAGGTTTCCGGCAGCAAGTTATGCTTATTATAAAAATAATACATTAAGTATTGAGCAATATTGGAAACCCGAAGAAATAAAGAAATCAGCTCCAAAAAATTATAACGAACAAAAAGAATTATTTAGAGAACTGTTTTTTGATGCCTGTAAATTACGTATGCGAAGCGATGTAACTATTGGCACAGCATTAAGTGGTGGTTTAGATTCTAGCGCTGTAATTTGTACGATGGCACACCTCAATAAAACTAACAATATTAAAACAGAACAACATGCCTTTGTTGCTTCTTTTCCAAACACAGCATTAGACGAAACAAAGTACGCTAAAAAAGTTACCGATTATTTAAATATAAATGCAAACTTTATAAATATAAACCCCTTACAGGATTTAGATTCTATTTTTAAAAAAACATATTTATTTGAAGAATTATTTTACGCGCCTGTAATACCCTTTGAACAATTATATAAAAATATTAAGCAAAATAATGTTACCGTAAGCATTGATGGGCATGGTGCTGACGAACTGTTTGCTGGTTATCCTTTTGATATGAATGCCGCGTTGATAGATACATTACCAAATTTAATTAAATTTAAAAAAGTATTAACTGCAATTAACGGCACAATCAATAAATCAAAAAATACAGATTATACTAATAATTTAAAATACGCTTTACTTAATAAATACCCAGCGCTAAGAGGATTTTCTAAAAACGCTAACCTAGTTACAAAAAATAATAGTTTAGATTATTTAAATTCCGCACTATTTCAATCTACGTTTAAAACAATTTTACCTACCTTGTTACGTAATTACGATAGATATTCGATGATGAATAGTGTAGAAATTAGAATGCCTTTTTTAGATTACCGCATTGTAGAGTTTGCATTTTCAATCCCCTATTCTTCTAAAATAAAAAATGGATTTAGTAAAGCTATAGTACGTGACGCCTTAGCAGATATAATGCCAACAGACATTGTATATAGAAAAGATAAAATTGGTTTTAATGCCCCCATAAATAATTGGATGAATACCGAACTTAAAACTTGGATTAAGGATTTAATTCACTCTTCCGATTTTAAAAATTCAACATTAATCGACGCTAACAGTGTTTATAAATCTATAACCCAAACCATTTCAAAAAAAGAAATTAGTTTTTTAGAAGGCTCACAAATATTTAATAAACTAACCCCAGTTATTTGGGAAAAATCGTTAAGCTATGCCTAATACTAATTTAGCCCCCATAGCCCTATTTGTGTATAATAGGCCAAGCCATACATTACAAGCCCTACAAAGCTTACAACAAAATAGTTTAGCCAACCAAAGCATATTATATATTTACGCTGATGGAAAAAAAAGCAGTGCGACTGTAGCGGATAATATAGCAATTGACGAAACGCGTAAAATTATTAAAAGCCAACTTTGGTGTAAAGAAGTAATTATTATTGAAAGTGAAGAAAACAAAGGCTTAGCAAACTCAGTAATTAAAGGCGTAACAGAGGTTATAAACAAACATGGTAAAATAATTGTGTTGGAAGACGATTTGCTTTTATCACAACATTTTTTACAATACATGAACGAGGCATTAGACGTGTATTCTAATACAGAAAATGTTTATTCGGTAAATGCGTATATGTTCCCAATAACTTTAAAAGAGCACACTACCTTTTTATTGCCCTACACTTCTACTTGGGGATGGGGAACCTGGAAAAACAAATGGGAAACATTTAACCCTATTATAAATGAATTAGATATAGAAACCATTAAAGGCAACCTCCATTTAAAAAGCCGATTTAATTTAGCTGATTATGATTATACAAGTATGTTAAATAGCGGTAATAATTCGTGGGGTATAAAATGGTATTTTTGTGTTTTTTTAAAAAACGGATTAAACGTATTTCCCACCCAAACACTGGTTAAAAATATTGGCTTTGATGGCACTGGGGTTAATTACATTTCTGCCCAAGAAGTAAAAACACTATTTAAAATTACAAATAAAGTAGAGGTTAAGCTTGAAAATAATTTAAATTTAAATTTTTATAATCAATACTTATTGTTTTTTTCACAGCCCCAAAAAAATCTACTAAAAAAAATTAAAAACAAAATATCATATAAAAAATGATTAATGGATTAAAACTATTTATTAAAAAAATAATATTTGGCAACTCAAATTTAGTGCTAGCAAAACTAATTAAATCAGGTATTGTCAGTGTTGAAAAAAACAATGATATCGATAATTTAAACATTGAGGTGCGTTTTTTAAACAAAACAAATCCAATGGTTAAAATTGGAAACAACAATGTTTTAAATACCAAATTTGTATTAGAAACAAAAACGTCTAAAATAACTGTAGGCAATAATAGTTTTGTTGGGGGAGGGGTATTTGTGTGTGCAAATGAAATTACTATTGGTTCAGATGTTATGTTTTCGTGGGGCTGTACAATAATAGATACAGATGCTCATTCTTTAAACTGGGAATATAGAAAAGATGATGTGAAAAACTGGAAGCGTGGTTTAGACGAAAATGCAATTGGAAAATATAAAGATTGGACAAATGTAGTAAGTAAGAAAATTGAAATACAAGATAAAGCATGGATTGGCTTTAATGTAATAATTTTAAAAGGCGTTACTATTGGCGAAGGAGCCATTGTAGCAGCGGGCTCCGTTGTCACAAAAAATGTCGACCCTTTTACTTTGGTTGCAGGAAACCCTGCTGTTTTTATAAAAAAATTAAATTAATTGTATGACTTGGGAAGAAACAATTTTATATGCAAGGGAAAACGATGAGTTGAAACAATTAATTGAAGATTCTTACTTAAGCGCCGATTTAAAAAAAAATGTAGAAAATTTTAGTACTAGCAAAGAGTTTGTTGAAACCCTATTTTTAATAAACAAATATATTACTATAAAAACATCAAGTATTAAAGTTTTAGATATTGGTGCAGGTAATGGAATTAGTAGTATTGCCCTTGCCCTAAATGGCTTTGCGGTTACCGCTATTGAACCCGACCCCAGCAATACCGTAGGCGCTAACGCAATTAATTTTTTAAAAAAAGAGTACAATCTCTCTAATATAACCGTAAACTCTTCTTATGGAGAATCGTTACCATTTGAAGACGAAAGCTTTGATGTTGTTTATGCCAGGCAGGCAATGCATCACGCAAACAACTTGAACGCTTTTGTAAAAGAGAGTGCAAGAGTATTAAAAAAAAACGGACTATTTTTTACTTGTAGAGACCACGTGGTAAATGATGCTATGCAAAAAACAGAATTTTTAAATAATCATCCCTTACAAAAATTTTATAATGGAGAAAACGCTTTTTCGATTAATGAATATAAAATTGCTTTTATTAAAGCTAATTTAACACTTAAATTAAAATTAGGGCCTTTAGACTCTGTAATAAATTATAACCCTAAAACAAAAAGCGAGATAACAATGGAATTTAGAAAAATATTTGAAAAAAAAACAGGCTTAAAATTACCAGATAACAACACATTTAATGCCATTATATTTACTATATTTAAACTAAAAACAAATAATCTGCACAATAACGCAGGGCGATTGTATTCGTTTATTGCACATAAAGTATAAACTTTTAAATGAAAATTTTAATCATAGGTTCAGAAGGTTTTATCGGACAAAATTTATGTGCTTATTTTTTAGCTAACACTAGTTATACTGTTTTTTTGGCGGATATAATTGATAATGCAAAAGTCAATTATGTTAAAATTAATTCAGATACAGAGAGTTTTCATTTTCTTTTCAAAAATAAAAAATATGATATTTGCATTAATGCTTCAGGCTCAGGCTCGGTTGGTTTTTCAAATTCATATCCCTTATTAGATTATAAATTAAACACCTTAAACGTTTTTTTGTTATTAGATGCTATTCGGACACACAACCCTAATTGTAAATTTATAAATTTTTCAAGTGCAGCCGTGTATGGAAACTCACTTCAGTTTCCTATTATAGAACAGCAAGAATCAAAACCAGTATCGCCTTATGGTTGGCACAAATTAATGAGCGAAGTTATTTGCAAAGAGTTTTTTATTCAACACAACATACAAACTTTAAGTTTACGTGTGTTTTCGGTATATGGCCCTAGATTACAAAAGCAATTGTTTTGGGATGTATATCAAAAAGCGTTAATAAGTAAAACAATTAATTTAGAAGGGACTGGTGAAGAAACCCGCGATTTTATTTATATTGATGATTTATGCCAAGCTGTTGAAAAAATAATTTTAAACTTTATTTTTAATGCAGATGTTATAAATGTAGCATCTGGCCAAGCAACATCAATTAAAAATGCAGTAACCTTATTTTTAAATCAATTGAATTCTAATTTTAAAATTTCTTTTAATAATAGTGTAAGAATTGGCGACCCAATTCATTATTTAGCAGATGTTACTAAATTAAAACAAATAGGGTTTTCGACTCGCTTCTCTATTCAACAAGGATTAGAGCAATATACAAATTGGTTAAAAAATAAATAAATGCGTATAGGTATACTATTAACAGGTGATTATAGTTGGGCTGGTGGCTTGTACTACTCGCTAAATATTATAAAACTATTACAACAAATTTCTATTACAACATCTTTAAAAGTGATAGTTATTATAAATAACACAACCGCTAAAGAGCTTATAGAACAACTAAATTTAGAAAACGTACAATTTGCAAACCTTGATAACAAACCCTTTTTATACAAACTATTTTGTAAAATAATGGGAGTTGTTACTAAAAGTAATTATCGTTTTGTAAAAGATATAAATGCTTTAAAATTAAATACAATTTACCCTTTAATTAATTACGATAAGGCGCACAAAAAACTAAATTGCAAGGCATATTATTGGTTATATGATTTTCAACACAAATTTTTACCTGAATTATTTTCAAAAGAAGAAATTATAAAAAGAGATATTAATTTTAAAAACATAACTACCTATACTAAAAACATTGTTGTTTCGAGCAATGACTCAAAGAATCACTTGTTGCAATTTTATCCAAACACACTGGCGCTTATTGACGTATATAGCTTTGTTTCATTAATTGAGAATGTTAAACACACGTTTACTTTAAAAACTACTATCCCACAAAATTATTTTATAGTGTGTAATCAGTTTTGGCCACATAAAAACCATTTAGTTGTTTTACAGGCTGTTCATTATCTTAAAACACAAAATCAGACCATTCATATTGTTTTTACAGGCAAACATAACGATGTGAGAAATGAAAAATATGTAACAGAATTAAAAAATTACATTAATAAAAACAACATTAATTCATTAATTACATTTACTGGTTTTATTTCAAGAGAAGATCAAATAGAATTAATAAAAAATTCAAAAGCCGTTATTCAACCTAGCTTATTTGAAGGTTGGAGTACTGTTATTGAAGACGCAAAAGCTTTAAATAAATACATTATTGCATCTGATATAGAGATTAACAAAGAACAAATTCAACAAGATGTTTCATTTTTTGCCGTTGATGATTACATTCAATTATCAAAGCATTTAGTTAATTGTATACTTGAAGATAAAGTATTTATTGAAAGAAATTATTTAGAAAGTATCACAGAGTCTAGAATTAAATTAAGTAATATTTTAAAAATATAAGTAATGAGTTTTGTGAAAGAAAGTCATAAAAAACAAGTAATAATTATAAATTTATTTAAATAATCTAAAGACCCTTATTAACGATAATTAAGCATTAATGAAATTAATTAAAAGTTTTTATAACTCACAACATATCCCACAAAAAAAACCTTCAAATATAAAAGAAGGGGATATAGGGTTATTTGCCGCAGATGGTTATACTTCATTAAATAGTGGACTATACTATCTTAAAAATGCTAAGGTAAGTTCAATAGGTATTATCTATAAATTTTTGTTTTCAATTAAATCAAATATAATTTGTTATACCGCTGATTTTAAAAAGTATAAATTTAGGTATTTGGTAAAACAAATCTTACAGGCTAAAAAAATAAAATTAGATTCACAAATAAAATACATTATAGTTTTTGATAATTATAGTGGCCCAAAAGGCTTTGCTCATTGGCTTTGCGACGGCCTTACACGTATCGCCGAAGTAAATGATATTTTAAATGAATATACAGCGTTAGTTCCTGAATATTTTAAACATGAAAAAATGTATTTAGAGTCCTTATCATTTTTTAATATAAAAAAAATTGAGTTTTTAAAAAGTAACGCATTTACCTTAGTGCCAAATTTATATTTTCCATCGCATATTTGCGAAACAGGAAATTTTAATGTAGAAAATCTAAAAAAATTAAAAAACATTGTTCTCACAAAAATTAATAAAAACCCATTTAACCAAAAGTTTATATATGTTAGTAGGGCTAAAGCTAATAGGCGATTTATACAAAACGAGCAAGAAACTTGTAATTTATTAAAAAAATATAACTTTGATATTATCTATTTAGAAGATTATTCATTTACAGAACAAGTACAAATAATTTCTCAAGCAAAAATGGTAGTTAGTATTCATGGTGCCGCACTTAGCCTAATTATGTTTATGAAAGAGGGAAGTGATATAATGGAAATTCGGAACGAAAACGATAACATTAATAACATGTATTATTATCTTGCAAATGCCAGTAATATAAATTATTATTATTTGTTGTGCCAGCCTATTATGTTTTCAAAATCTGCAAATAACTTTAATTTAATTGTAGATATTCCATATTTAGAAAATGAATTGAAACAAATAATCGAAAAAAACTAAACAGCTATGTTTTGTACCTTTAAATAAAATGATAATTATTTCAAATAAGCCAGGCCAGTTAGGAAATTTGCTATTTATATATGCAAATGTTTTGGCTTATGGCCTAGAGAATAATATAAAAATTTTAAACCCCGCATTTTATAATTATCAATCTTATTTTGAAGGAACCAAAAAACACTCTAAAATAATTTATAAATTATTTTATTTTGTTTCGTATTACAGTGCTCGTATAATTTGTAAATTAAATATAAAATTTCCATTAGTGTATGCAAAATCAACAACTTGGAACGAG
Organism: Bacteroidota bacterium; assembly: GCA_043746065.1. Lineage (GTDB taxonomy): Bacteria > Bacteroidota > Bacteroidia > B-17B0 > Aurantibacillaceae > Aurantibacillus. The sequence continues at coordinate 10,556 of JAYTRS010000491.1, forward strand.
ATTGTAGATTTAGATATGCCAAATCAATTCCCAAATAAATTATGTTTTATACAAGGTTGGCTATATAGAAGTGACAAGTTGCTTTTAAAACACAAAGACAGTATAAAAATATTTTTTATCCCAACATTAAAGTTAAATGTACAAATTAATAGCTTTATAAAAACTAATTTTGACTTAAGTACCGAAACTATTATTGCTATTCACATTAGGCGAGGCGATTATAAAACATTTAAAAATGGTATGTATTATTATTCAATAAACGAGTATAGCCATATAATAGATACTATCATAAAATTATTTGAAGCTAAAAACGTACATTTTTTAATTTGTACAAACGAAAAAATTAATTTAAACGAGTTAAACCCAAATAATCATAAACTAACGCTGGCTCCAAATCATGAGCTGTTAGATATGTATTGTATGACACACTGTAATTACATTGTTGGCCCGCCAAGTACTTATACAATGTGGGCTTCGTTTTATGGTAATGTGCCGCTATATAAGATTGAAGATAAAAACAAACAAATAAATAGTAACGATTTTAAAATACAATTATAAATTAATACAAGTAAGCCATATTTTAAAAACCTAGATGGTTTAAGAACAATAGCTTTTTTGTGGGTTTTTGTGTATCATATTTTTGGTTATTTAAATTATACTACAACAAATACAGTTCACCAACTAATCATAAAAAGTGTATTTAATAAAGGATATTTTGGGGTAAATTTATTTTTTGTGTTAAGCGGTTTTTTAATTACTTATTTACTTTTAATAGAAAAAAACAATAGTGGTACAATAAATATAAAAAATTTTTATATAAGGCGTATACTACGAATATGGCCATTATTTTATTTGGCATTATTGTTGGGATTTTTTCTGTTTCCATTAATAACGCATAATTTTAATTTTAACGATATTAAAGATCATTTTTTAAGCTATTTTATGTTTGCTGGAAATTTTGATAGAATTAATACCAATTTTTCTGGTGCAGGAAACGATAATCTAGGCGTTCTTTGGTCGATTGCCGTTGAAGAACAGTTTTATTTATTTTGGCCAATACTAATTAAATTTATCAATAAAAAAATAATTCCCTATGTTTTTCTGGCCATAGTACTATTTTGTTTATTTTTTAGAAGTTTAAACATCAACAATTATAACGTTCTTTATTTTCACACATTTAGTGTAATGTCTGACATGGCAGTGGGAGGTTTGGGTGCATACTTAATTATTTACAACCAGTGGTTTATTCAAAAAATTTATTTGTTATCAAAACATCAAATAATCACTATATATATTGTAGGAACGATAGTTATACTTACTACAAACTATTGGTATAACGTAAATTATATAACTAAAATAAGTGAAAGACTCGTATTAGCACTCTTTTTTGTATTTGTCATTTTAGAACAATGTTTCTCAAAAAAATCAATATATAAGTTAAGCAACTTTAAATTTTTAAGTAAAGCGGGTCTCTTAACATATGGTTTTTATTGTTTACACATGTATAGCATATCGATTATGCAAAAAATAAATAACATCGTAGGTTGGCAACAACTTAACAGCATTAAGTTATACTTAGAGTTTTTTTTTATTTTAGCTATAAGCGTAGCACTAAGTTATATTAGTTATCGTTTTTTCGAAAAAAAATTACTTACCTTTAAAAACAGGTTTAATTAATTAAATACTTAGTTAATAGCTTTTACAAAACATAATTAGTTTAGCAAACTATGCTTAACAAATTAAAAAAACATATTCGCAAAACTATTTTAGGAGTTGACATTTCTAATTATTTTTTTTCGCAAGGCGGAGAAGATGCGATTCTTCAAAATATTTTCCGTAAACAAATGGATTTAGGCCATAAAGGCTTTTATGTTGATGTAGGGGCATTTCATCCTTATCGCGACTCTAACACTTACCTTTTTTATCGAAATGGTTGGCGTGGTATTAATATTGACGCTACGCCCAATAGCATGCTGGCGTTTAATAAAATTAGACCAAGAGATATAAATATAGAGAGTGGGGTTGGAGAAAACGAAATTACACTGGATTATTATACTATAGCTCATAGCCCAACTATGAATTCTTTTTCAAAAGAAGGCTTGATTCATAATGGAATGCTAAACGAGGTAACAAAAATAATTCCCGTTAAAGTTTTTACCTTAAAAAATATTTTAGAAAAACACGAATCTAAATTCTCAGAAATCGATTTTATTACCATAGATGTTGAGGGATTAGATTATGAGGTGTTAACCTCAAACGATTGGTTAAAATTTAAACCAAAAGTTATTGCTATTGAACTTAATATTACTTCTATTGACGATCTTTCAAATCATCGTTCAGCAGTATTATTAAGAAATTTAGGTTATACCATAGTTGCTAAAAATGTAATTTTAAAAAATGTTGCAACAATATTCTTTGCAAGAAATGATTTTTCGTATTAATTAAAACACTATTACAAATAACCTAAAAATATCCATTATAGTTCCAACGTTAAATCAAGGGCAATATATTGAAGAAACAATCCTGTCAATACTAAATCAAACGTATAAAAATATTGAAATTATTATTGTTGATGGAGAAAGTATAGACGACACGATTAATATTATTAAAAAATATCAATCTAAAATTGCCTACTGGATTAGCGAAAAAGATAATGGACAAAGTGATGCAATTAATAAAGGGCTAAAAGTAGTAACTGGCGATATTGTTACTTGGCTCAATAGCGATGATTATTATGAACCTACCACTTTACAAACAATTGCCGATGTTTTTATAAAAGATAGTACAATTGCAATGGTGCATGGCAAAGCATTGTTGTTTGGCAGCAGTATAAAAAACAAAATAATAGGATTAGAGCGGGATATTGAACCATACGAATATTTAGCCTGTATGCGCTTTCCACAATCATCATCTTTTTTTTCTAAAAGAATGCTCGCCAAAATCACACCTTTAAATAATAGTTTACATTACGCAATGGATTTTGAATTGGTTGTAAAAACAATTTTAAATAACGGAAAGATAAAACGTATTAACAATTTACTATCTCACTACCGTATTCACAGTAACTCCAAATCAAATAACGATTTTAAATTTTTAAACGATTGGGCCATTGTAGTATATCAGATGTTCTCATCACTTAGCAATGGCCTCATTTATGCCCAAGAATTAAAAAAATTAAACTTGGTTACAGGAAACTGTGATTTGAATTATAATACAAAAATAACTTTTACAAATAGCCAACTACAAAGTGTGTTTTTACAACATCTTAACTTGCATTACCATTACAATTATAAATTTTTTAATTTTAAAGTTTGTTATGTTATTAGTTCTTATATTAAACATAATTACAATAACTACTATAAACAAATGAGATATAAAAAATACAATATTCGCGCCACATTCATCCCTAATTTTTTATTTAAATTACTCCGAAAGTAAGTATGCTTTTTTCAATTATAATACCAACATATAACCGAGCATATTTAATTGAAAAAACAATTCAATCATTTATAACACAAACCTACACTAATTTTGAATTGTTGGTTATTGATGATGGAAGTACAGATAATACAGAACAAATTATAAAAAACATTGATGATAAAAGAATAATATATTACAAAAAACAAAAAGAAGGGGTTTCGGCTGCCAGAAATTATGGCGCAACTATTAGTAAGGGTGATTATATTAATTTTTTTGATTCAGACGATATTGCCTACCCTAACCATTTAACCGAAGCGTTTAACTTTTTTACAAAAAACAAAAATAGTAGCATAGTAATGTTTGATTTGGATTGGAGCAACACCGAAATGAAAAAAACAAATCAATTTTTTTTAAGATACAAAAACCCAAACAAAACTATACTTACTAATAATTTTGCACAAGTAAATGCTGTTTTCATTAAAAAAAGTATTTTAAATGATGTGCTATTTAATACAAGTTTAAGTATGGCCGAAGATTGGGATTTTTATCTTAAGTTATCGGTTAGATATACGTTTGATTTAGGAAAAATCACTACCAGCTGTTTGGTTGATCATGCAGGCAGAACGGTTAGAAACTTTGACATAAATCATTTTTTAAATCAAAAAACCATTCTTTTAAACTCAGTAAAAAGTGATACTGTTTTTTATAATAAACAAAAAAACGCATTAAACGGTATAAATGCACACATGACTTCATACATCGCTCTTCATGCCGCAATGAATAGATATAAAATAGAGCCAATAGTACTTTTTATGAAAAGTGTTTATTATAACCCATTATCAACATTTAAAAAACGCACACTCGCTATTATTAAACATATTTTTATAACTTGGTAATTGTTTAAAGTTTTATCTAAAAAAAAACACATAAAAAATTAAATTCACAAGTGTGATATTTTTTAAACTAACTTTGTTTTAATATGTGTGGCATTTCTGGATTTATAGATTTTAATAAAACATCTTCGCAAGAGGTGTTGGACAAAACAACAAATACACTTATTCATCGTGGGCCTGATGCCGTTGGCACAAAGTTTTTTAATCATCCAAAAGCACAAGTGGGATTAGGACATCGTCGTTTATCCATCATAGATTTATCGCAATTAGGTGCACAACCTATGCAGTACCAGCATTTATGGATAAGTTTTAATGGTGAAATTTATAACTACAAAGAAGTAAAAAAAGAATTAGAGTTGCTTCATCACACCTTTATCAGTAATTCAGATACGGAGGTAATTTTACATGCCTTTGCACAATGGAGCATAAATTGTGTTCACAAATTTATAGGTATGTTTGCTTTTGTAATTTACGATACTGCAAAAGAAGAAATGTTTTGCATTAGAGATAGGGCAGGAGTTAAACCCCTTTTTTATTATTGGCACAATAATTTATTTTTATTTGCGTCAGAGTTAAAAGCATTTCACCAACATCCAAATTTTAGAAAAGAAATAAATATTAATTCGGTTGCCGCCTTTATGCAGTTTGGCAATGTCCCTACACCGCATTGTATTTTTAATAATTGCTATAAGCTAGAAGCGGGTTGTTATTTGAAATTCAATATCCAAAATTTAACATTTAATATTGCTAAATATTGGAATGTTTACGATGCCTATAATAAACCAAAACTAAACATTTCGTTTGAGGAAGCAAAAATAGAAACCGAAAAAATTATAACATCTGCGGTTAATTACCGAATGGTGGCAGATGTACCCGTTGGTATTTTTTTAAGTGGTGGGTATGATAGCGCTTGCGTTACCGCTGTATTACAAAATAATAATTCACAAAAATTAAAAACCTTTACAATTGCTGTGCCCGATATTGGACTAAACGAAGCGCCTTATGCCAAACAAGTTGCGAAACACCTTAATACAGAGCATTATGAATTTGAGTGTACACAAAAAGAAGCTTTAGAGTTAATAAAAGAATTACCTTATTATTACGACGAACCTTTTGCAGATAGTAGCGCTATACCTACAACTTTAGTGAGTAAAATAGCAAAACAACACGTTAAAGTAGCCCTAAGTGCTGATGGTGGAGACGAAATTTTTGCTGGATATAACCGCTATGATTATTTAATGAAACACGGTAAATTACTAAATCAAATACCAAGTTTTATTAAAAAAAGTACTGGTGCAATAATGAATGTTGTTAGTGCTGATAAAATACCAATATTAAAAAATAAGTATAATTTTCATAATAGGTACGAAAAACTAAAATCGTTGCTTAACAATTCATCGCCACAAAACATAATGCTTAATTTAAGCAAACAGTTTGATGATAAAAGTTTAAATAATTTATTTATAAAAAAAATCTCCACATTAAAAACTGCGTATTTAAGCCAAGAATTAGAACAACAATTTTATTCGCCCCTAGCATTTATGCAGGCAATTGATTACCAAACCTATTTACTAGATGATATTTTACAAAAAGTAGATAGAGCAACAATGACAGCAAGTATAGAGGGGCGCGAACCTTTTTTAGACCATCGGATTATTGAATTTGTTGCACAATTACCCAATGAATACAAATATTTTAAAGGAACAAAAAAATACATTTTAAAAGAAATTGTACACCAATATATTCCAAAAAAAATAATGGATAGACCAAAAATGGGCTTTGCTATACCTATTGAAAATTGGTTAATGACAGATTTAAAACAACAAGTGTTACACTATTTAAACGAAGAGTTAATCGCTAAACAGGGCATTTTTAATCCAATTGAAATTAATAATTTACAACAAAGTTTTTATTTGGGTAAAAAAGAAGTAGCAACAAAAATTTGGCATTTACTAATGTTTCAAATGTGGTATGAGAAATGGATGGATTAAAATTGTTTAGCTAATTCTTTTTCGTACTTAAGCTTTTCTTTTTCTAATATTTTTTTACTGCGCATACTATTTATAATTACCAAACTGGCCATAAAAAAGGGAATGCAAGGTATTTTTAAACGCACTAACGCACCAAAGTTTGCAATTGAAACACCAACCGATAAAGCAAAAAATATGGCAAACGTAAACGAAAAAAGCACTAAAGAGTTAGCTCTTATTAATTTAAAAAAACCAAAAAACTTTAATTTAAAAAGTAAATAAACACAAAAGCATAATATATAAGCATTTTCAATGGCTGACAGAAACATAACTACGTTTCTGGCATCAAAAACGGTTGGTCTAAATAGAGTTGCAAATATTGCTTTATGTGATACCGAAAGCATACCTAATAAGGTGGGCTCATAATCACCAATATCAAAAGAATTACCACCATAATAACCTTGTTTTAAATCTTGTTGCGCCGAAGAGGCGGTAGAAAAAACTTTATCAATAGAGTATTTTCCTAAATTCCCACTAAAGTTTTGCATCATTGTGAGTACAACAATAGCACCAATGGCAATAATTACTGGGGCAATAATTACTTTAAAAAATTTATTTTTAATGTTGTTTACACGCATGGCCACCATCCACAAAACAGAACCTGGAAATAATGCGAATAAAATATAAGGTTTAATATTTAATAGCAATAGGCCAGCTAAAACAATACCACTAAAATAAAGTAGATTCCGGTTTTTTTTAATAAAAAACCAATAAAACCCATGCACGAACAAACAAGCTGCCGAAAAAGTTATACTATCTTTCATAAGCCCGCTACCCCAAAATATAACCGAAGGCATAAATAAAATGGGCACAGCTAATTGCTTATATAGGTGAGGAAACTCAGTTACAAAAACCTTATATAATTTCCAAACAGGGATGTAACATATTGAGGCTACAATTATTGCCGAAGCCATATAACTTTTGCCTGCAATAAATACAAAGGGTGTAAAACATTTTGAAACAAAAAACGCATACTGGTCGCCTATCCAATATGTAAAATCATAGTGCGAATCCAATAAATAATGTTCGGTAAAGTGGGGACTACCAAAATAAATATACATAAAATTTTTTGGGTCGTTTATTAATAAGTCTGTCAATGCACTTGCTGTCCAATGATAATTTAAAGTGTCCCCCCCTTCGTAATAATAAAAATACACCAGCCCTAAACTAATAGCGCCCATAATCTTTACAATTAATCCTGATAAGAAATAAGAATATATTTTGTCGTTCTTTTGATGTTTTAACTTATATTTATGTGCAATAAATAGTATTAAAATAAAATAAAACGGAGGAATAAGTATATCGTAAATATCCATTAAGTTTTATAAAAATAAACATAAATAGCCATTGAGCAAAAAAACACTATACATTACGTTTGATGGATTAACCGACCCCCTAGGACAATCGCAAATATTACCCTATTTAATTGGGATTGCCACCAATGGGTTTAGTATAACTATACTTTCTTGTGAAAAAAAAGAGCCCCTTTTAAAAGAAAAACAAACCGTTTTAAGTTTAATTAGTAATTTACCTATAACGTGGCAGTATATTATTTATAACGAAACGGGCAGCTTTATAACCCGATTTTTATATTTAAAAAAACTAACGAGGCTTACAAAAAAGCTACATATAAAAAACGATTTTCAATTAATTCATTGCCGTAGTTATATTCCTGCCTTAATTGGCTTAAGGTTTAAGCTAAAGTATAATATTCCTTTTGTGTTTGATATGCGTGGTTTTTGGGCAGACGAAAGAATTGATGGAGGGATATGGAAATTAACCAATCCCTTACACCGTTTTTTTTATTACTATTTTAAGAAAAAAGAAAAACAATTTTTAACGCACTCAAATGCAGTTATATCCGTAACGAATAATGGCATATTAGAACTCACAAAACAATACTCAAACCTATTCATTACAAACAAAACAGTGGTAATACCCTGTTGTACAAATACAACTTTATTCAGTAAAAAAAATATTAATGTAAATTTTGCTATTGATGGCATTTCTAATGATAGCCATGTGATTGTTTACACGGGCTCCATAGGCACATGGTATTTTACCAAACAAATGATTGATTGTGTTTTGGTTTGGAAAAACTTTATTCCCAACTTAAAGCTGCTAATACTTACAAAAGATATTACGGCATTAACCGATATTATAAATCAATATTCACCAAGCATTAAAGATTATATAATTGTAAAGAGTTCTACTTACCAAAATATTCCAAACTATTTAAGCATAGCAAAAGCGGCTATTTTTTTTATTAAACCATCGTACTCTAAAATAGCTTCTTCACCCACTAAAATGGCCGAATGTTGGGCAATGGATTTGCCAATTATAACAAATGCAGGTATTGGCGATAATGATTTATATTTTAAAAACAATCAGGGTGGCGTTTTAATTAATAATTTTACTAATACAGAGTATGAAAACGCTTGTAAAAAATATTTAGAACTAAGTGCACAAAAAAATAATTATCGAAACATTGCTTTAACTAGTTTCGATACACAAGATGCAATTACCAAATACACAACAATTTATAAATTACTAACCAAAACATAACTATTAAATAAAAACAATATCTTTAAATAAAAAATTATGCAAACAATTGTTGTAACAGGTGGTGCAGGGTATATAGGCTCTCACACCATTATAGAGCTTTTACAAAACACAAACTATAACGTTGTTTCTATTGATAACTTTTCTAATTCAAATGCAAAATCGTATGATAGAATTAAAGAAATTACCAATAAAAACTTTACTACATTAAACATAAATTTATGTGATTATCAAACCTTAAAATCGCAACTTTCATTATATAATAATATAGTGGGGGTTATACATTTTGCAGCCTTTAAATCGGTACCCGAAAGCATGTCAAACCCATTACTTTATTATAATAACAATATTTTATCACTTACCAATTTATTGCAATTGTGTAAAGAAAATCAAATTAATAATTTTATTTTCTCTTCTTCGTGTTCGGTATACGGCAATGCTACTGCACTTCCTGTAACCGAGCAAACACCTTTAGCAAAAACCGAAAGTGCCTATGGACACACAAAACAAGTAGGCGAAGAATTAATTAACTTTTTTTGTAAAGCAAATCCAACTTTTAAAACCGTATTGTTGCGTTACTTTAACCCAGTGGGGGCACACATGTCGGGTACTATTGGTGAGTTTCCAATTAACCCACCAAATAATTTAGTGCCTATTATTACACAAACAGCGGTGGGTAAAAATGCCCTTACAGTTTTTGGAAACGATTACGATACTCCTGACGGCTCTTGTATTCGTGATTTTATTCATGTAACCGATATTGCTAATGCCCATTTAAAAGCATTAAGTTACTTACTCGAGCAAAAAAACAAAACAGCCTGCTCGCTATTTAATTTAGGCACAGGCACAGGTATTAGCGTATTAGAGGCAATAAAGTCGTTTGAAAAAGTAAGTAATACAACACTAAATTATAAAGTTGGTGAGCGAAGAAGTGGCGATGTTATTGCTATTTATGCAAACAATACCTTAGCAAAAACAGAATTAAATTGGAATCCAAAATACACTATTGATGATATGATGTTAAGTGCTTGGAAATGGCAACAATATTTGGAAAAAGAGTAAAAAAGCTTATTCGCCCTCTTTAGTTTTATTTGCAATAATAATTTTAATTACCACACTTGCTACGGCGCAAACAAAAAATAAACAACCTAATAAAATATTGTTTCCTATAAATTGTAAAACGCCTGCTATTACTAATAATACTGGCGATACATAGCCTATCCATTTATTTTTCATAATTTTTTTATTCTTTTACCATTATTTCTACTCGTCTGTTTGCCTCTTGTTGCCAAAAAATACCAGTGTCAGGGTAAATCATCTCCTGACAATCTTTTCCTAAAGTACTAAGGCGCTTTGCATCTATTTTATTTTCAACCAAATAATTTTTAATTTTATTAGCTCTACCCAAAGATAAGGCTTTAACCCCGCCTTTATACCCACTTTGCCCACAACCATTGGTATGTCCAATAATTGTAATATGTAAAGTGGTATTTTTTTGCATTAATTTTAGTAAGTTTTTTATGGCCGGTAACGAAACCATTACATATGTATCAGCGTCGGGGTCAAAATTTATCGTTCCAACGCTATATTTTGCTCCCTTTTTAAGTTTGGGTAAAATTTGATTAATTGGTTTTAGTAAAGTACTATCATTACTCTTAAACGAACGGGTATAAAAAAAGCTATTGTCTTTAAAATAGTTTAAAGTAAACGGTTGGTTATCTTTTAGTGCTAAATTAAATTGGTATTTACCCGTTATCGAATCTGAAAAAACTTTAGCAATTTGACTTCCAGCACTATTATTAAGGCTTACTTCGGCTTTTATAGGGTGATTGTCCTCATCTAAAACCTGCCCCGTAATATTTACTTGGGTTTCAAAAAACAACTCTAAGTCAAAACCCTCTCCTTTGGCATATACATTATCTAACACCAAATAATATACCTCGTTATTTTTTACTGGTACCGATTTGCAATAGGCATCGCCCACACCTTGTTTTACGAACTCTTTAGTTGAGGAACTGTTTAAACCTGTATAGCCATCTATATCTTCTTTATCGCGCGAAATATTTACACGCAGCGCCTTTACTTTGTTTGCTTTTAAACTATCACAAAAATTTGGTATTTCTTTAAACAACATAAAATCATAATCGTCATCTTTTTTAAAAGGTTTAATAGTAAAACACAAATTGCCCCCCACTTTAAAAATTAATTTATACCAATCGGTATTGTGTTCTTTTTCAAAAGCAAAATACTTGTTTTTTTGTGACGCTTTTATGCCATTATCTCCCCCACAATTAGGCGCTTTTATGTGTTTTACGAGCTTTGTGCTGTTTATAATTAACGTTTTTGCTGTATTGCAGTTGCAAATAGCGTTGGCAGTATCTGTGTACTTAGTTTGTGCTTTACTAAAATAGTTTAAAAAGCAAAATAATAGTAATAAACGCATATGCAAATAACGTACAAATCCACATTAGTTACAAAGTAAATTTATTATCTTTAGCATTTTAAATTATACTATGCCAACTATCTCTAACAAAGCAAATACAATGCCTTCGTCGCCAATTCGTAAATTGGTTCCCTTTGCCGAAGCAGCTAAAAAACGAGGCACTAAAATTTATCATTTAAATATTGGTCAGCCCGATATTGAAACGCCACAAAGCTTTTTAAATGCAGTAAAAACGGCTGATATTAAAGTGTTAGAATATAGCCATAGCGCTGGCAACGAAAGTTACCGTACAAAACTTTGTAATTATTATAAAGAATATAATATTAACATTAATCCAAACGATATTATTATTACTTGTGGCGGAAGCGAAGCCATTGAAATTGCTTTAATGACTTGCTTTAATGCAGGTGATGAAATTATTATACCCGAACCGTTTTATGCAAACTATAATGGCTTTAGTAAAGCTGCCGATGTAATTGTAAAACCAATTCGGAGTTCAATTGAAACAGGGTTTGCGTTACCGCCTATTACCGATTTTGAAAAAGTAATTACGCCTAAAACAAAAGGCATAATGATTTGCAATCCGGGCAACCCCACAGGTTATTTATATACTAAAGAAGAGTTATTAGCATTGCGCGACTTAGTAAAAAAATACGACTTATTTTTATTAAGCGATGAAGTGTATCGCGAATTTTGTTACGACGGAAAAGAATATATAAGCGTTATGCACCTTGATGGTATAGAGGAAAACGTTGTTTTACTAGATTCAATAAGTAAACGTTACAGCGCTTGCGGAGCAAGAATTGGCGCACTAATTAGTAAAAATAAAATAGTAATGAGTGCGGCATTAAAGTTTGCACAAGCACGTTTAAGCCCGCCAAGTTACGGACAAATAGGCGCAGAGGCGGCTTTAGATACTCCTAAAAGTTATTTTGAAGGTGTAAAAACAGAGTATATCGCTCGCCGTAATTTTGTAGTTGAAGCCCTAAATAAAATGGAAGGTGTTTTTTGCCCAAAGCCAAGTGGCGCATTTTACTGTATTGCTAAACTACCCATTGATAATGCCGATAAATTTTGTCAATGGTTGTTAGAAGAATTTAATTATAATCAACAAACCGTTATGTTAGCTCCTGCAACAGGTTTTTACTCAACTCCTAATGCAGGCACAAATGAGGTGCGTATTGCCTACGTTTTAAATTTAAACGATTTAAAAAATGCTATGGAGTGCCTACAACAAGCTTTAAATATATACCCAGGAAAAACAAACTAATTTTATGCCTAAACTATTTTTTTATTCTTTAACACTTATTCTTTTCTTTAGCTTACTATCATGTAGCAACCCCGACGATGTTGCTTTTAAAGAAAAAGAAAAGAAAGCATTACTAGAATTAAAAAAAGATTCTGTAAAAAATACTGTTAAAAGTGCCGCTCAGTTTAGCGATAAGCAGGGCGTTGTAGGTGTGTTTGATGTACCAGAAATGCTTACCATTGCAAAAATAGATTCGGCACCCATGAAAGACATTTCGTTTAAAATGGCAAAAAACTATTCGGTTTTACAAGAACAGGTAGCGGCTATTGATGCTAAAATTGATGGGGCTTATGGTTGTATTTATTATAATAACGATGCTAATAATTTTGTGTTTGAGTGCATTGTACCTATAAATAAGTTGCCAAAAAAGCAACCAAAACAGTGTAAAATTGTTGCTCTAGAATCATGTAAAATGCTTATTTATAATTTTTATGGTCCCTATCAAAATTTATTTTCGTCGTACGATTTAATTCGCAGATACATTGTTAAAAATAATTTGCAACAAAGTGGCCCCATGCGAGAGTTTTATATTACCGACCCTACGCTAGAAAAAGATCCTTTAAAATGGCTTACCCGAATTATGGTGCCTGTTGTTGAAGGAAAATAAAAATTGTGATTTGTCTCCAACTTTTATTTCGTATTTTTAATAAACTAAAAATGACGTTTACTAAAAAATATTTTTTTAATTGTTATTTATTGTTGTGTTTAACATCACTTACATGTGCACAACGCATTCAAAATTTTAATGTATTTGTTGCGGGTACAAGCGTAGGTATTAAATTTACAATAGGCACGGGCGCACAATGTGGGGGGTATAAAATTCATCACAGTTTAGATTCAAGCATTTTCAATCAAATTTATGATTATCCAGGCACGTGTGGTAACTCATCTACGCCCGAAGATATTTCTTACACGCATGTAAACCCAGCCATCAACCAAACTAATTATTATAAAGTAGAGTTAGTGCCTGTTGAAACATCTTTAATTAAACGCGTTTTTGTACCCAATGTTGTTAATGCAAAGTTAATAGTGTATCCAAACCCCATTGTGCAAATTTACGATTTACTAAATTTAAAAATACCAAACATTGGTTCAACACGCTTGGTGGGGTTTATTTCTAACCAATTTGGTAACCCACTTAAACAAATAGATGTAACCACTCAAGGCGATTTAGCTACAATTAATGTGTATGATTTAACAAATGGCCTGTATGTTATTTGGCTAACCGATGGGACAAAAGCCTATTCTTCAAAATTTATTATTGTTAGATAATGTTAGTACGAGCCGATACCTATTTGTGGGCCATACGCATGTACAAATCGCGCACTTTAGCGGGCAATGCTATTAAAGGTGGAAAAGTAAAATTAGATGGTAGTAACTTTAAACCATCGCACGAAGTAAAAATAGCAGAACGCTACACGCTTTCTATTGGTACAGTAAAAAAAATTATTGAAGTAAAAGATTTAATTGATAAGCGTGGTAGTTTTGAAATTGCTAAAAACTATTACATTGATTGTAGCCCTGTAGTGGATAAAAACACAAAACTACAATCCTTATTTTTTGAAACAAATATAATGCGTGATAAAGGTACAGGGCGCCCAACTAAAAAAGATAGGCGCGATATAGATAGTTTTAGCGAGTAAGATTTTTAGTAAAAACTAGTTTTTATAAACTCCAATAGGTAAAGCTTTTAAATTTATTTTTATACATGCCTTTAATATCTACCAACACACCTTTAGTTGAAAGGATAGATTTAAAAAACTTTTCATCTAATGTTTTATATTCTTTATGGTTTACAGCAACAATTACACCATCATAACCTTTAGCTAATTTATTTAAGCCAAAACCATATTCATGCTTCAGTTCTTCGCTATCGGCATGTGGATCAATAATCTCAACCTTTACACCAAAACTTTTTAATTCTTTTACTATATCGGCTACTTTACTGTTTCTAATGTCACTCACGTCTTCTTTAAAGGTGGCACCCATTATTAAAATTTTTGATTTTGAAATGTTTTTTCCTGCAGCAATAATTTTTTTAACACACGTTTTTGCAACATAAAAACCCATGCTGTCGTTTACATAACGCCCACTATTGATAACGCGTGCGTGGTAACCTAAACTTTCGGCTTTGTAAGTTAAATAATAAGGGTCAACGCCAATACAGTGTCCGCCAACTAATCCTGGCGAAAACTTTAAGAAATTCCATTTTGTACCTGCAGCTTCTAACACATCGTAGGTATTAATATTCATTTTATTAAAGATGATAGATAGTTCGTTCATCAAAGCAATGTTTACATCGCGCTGTGTATTTTCAATAATTTTAGCGGCTTCGGCTACCTTTATTGATGAGGCTTTGTGAGTACCTGGCTCTACAATAATTTCGTACACTTTGCTAATTTCATCTAAACTTTCTTTATCGCAACCGCTTACAATTTTTAAAATTTTTGTAATTGTATGCTCTTTATCGCCTGGGTTTATGCGCTCGGGCGAATAACCTACTTTAAAATCTTTTATAAATTTAAGTTTACTATGTTGTTCTAAAATTGGAATACAATCGTCTTCGGTACAACCCGGATAAACGGTAGATTCATAAACAACATAATCGCCTTTTTTTAAAACCTTACCAACACTGGTACTTGAACCTATTAATGGTTTTAAATCGGGTAGGTTATGCTCGTCAATTGGAGTAGGAACAGCAATGATAAAAAATTTAGCTTTTTTTAAATCCTCTAATTTATGTGTAAAAGAAATATCGCTTTTTTCAAAATCTTTTTTGGTAAGTTCGTTACTTGG
>JAYTRS010000492.1:0-2997 GCA_043746065.1 Bacteroidota bacterium
GTGCCTGAAAAATGGAAAGTAAAGAAAAAATAATAAAAGGTGTTGAAGAGCTATTTTTTAAATATGGTATTAAAAATATTACCATGGATGAAATTGCGCGCCATCTTTCCATCAGTAAAAAAACAATATACCAATTTTTTAAAGATAAAGATGAGGTGGTGCACTCGCTAATGCTTCATACCCTTGAAAATGATAAATGCCGCATTAATAATGCTAAAGATGCCTCTAAAAATGTAGTAGAAGAAGTATTAAAAATGATGGATGAAATGCGCGAAATGTTTCAACGTATTAATCCAATTTTATTTTACGAATTACACAAGTTTCACCCACAAACGTGGCGCGTTTTTCAAGATTTTAAATCATCTTTTATTTCTAAAATGGTTGAATCTTCATTAAAACGCGGACAAGTAGAAGGGTTTATACGTAAAGATATTAATATTAAAATTTTAACCCGTATGCGTGTAGAAATGGTTGAACAAGCCATGCGCGGCGAAATGTTTCCACACGATCAATTTAATGTAGTAGATGTGCAATTAGCACTTACCGAGCATTTTTTGTACGGCGTGTGTACTTTAAAAGGACATAAATTAATTAATAAATATAAAAATATTGAAGAAGATTAATAATGTAAGGATTAAAAGATTATTGACTAAACTATAACGACTAACAAAAATATATGACTCCAAAAAAAATAATTATTTCCACCCTCATTTTAATGTGTGGATTTGCAAAAGCCCAGCAACAAAACAATTCATTTTCACTTCAGCAAGCTATTGATTATTCGCTAAAAAATAGCCCAAGTTACTTAACTGCAGATTTAGATCAAAAAAATGCAGAATACAAACGTAAAGAAATTATGGGTTTAGGCTTGCCACAAATTAATGGTAGTGTTGATGTTAAAGATTATATCGAACTTCCAACATCACTATTACCAGGCGAATTTTTTGGTGCTCCTCCTGGAACTTATATTCCCGTTAAGTTTGGCACAAAGTATAATGCTTCAGCGGGTTTAAGTGCATCTCAATTAGTATTTAGCAGCGATTATATAATTGGCTTAAAAGCTGCAAAAGAATATATTAATTTATCGCGTATAAATGTAACTCGCAGTAAGGCCGAGTTAGTATCACAAGTAACCAAAGCTTATTACAACTCTATTATTAATAAAGAACGAATAAAATTATTAGATGCAAATGTTGTTAGATTAAATAAAATATTAAACGATACCAAAGCATTAAATCAACAAGGTTTTGTAGAACTTATTGATGTAGAGCGACTAGAGGTACAGTATAATAATTTAGTAACCGAAAAGGAAAAAATCACAAAATTAATTTCCTTATCCGAAAATTTATTAAAATTTCAAATGGGTTATAAAATTTCAGAACCCATTGCTTTAACAGATAGTATTAATGGCGCAATAAACGATGAAACTTCTTTAAATACTAACACTATAGATATTAGTAAACGCCCAGATTATCAATTATTGCAATCGCAACAACGCTTGTTAGATATTGATGTTAAACGCTTAAAATGGGGATATATGCCTACTCTTGCTGCATACGGTTCATACCAATACAATGCTCAACGTCAAAAGTTTGATTTATTAGATGCTAGCAAACCTTGGTTTAAAATTGCACTTATTGGTGCCACACTCAACCTAAATATTTTTGATGGTTTACAGCGTCACAACAAAATTCAACAAGCAAAAATAGCCTCTAAAAAAAATACATTTACTTTAAAAAATATTGAATTAGCCGCTGAGTTAGAGGCTACCGTTGCAAGTATAACTTACGCCAACGCTTATTCAAGTATGAAAATTCAAAAAAAGAATATGGAATTAGCTACCCACGTATATGATGTAGTTCAAAAAAAATATAAAGAAGGTGTAGGTAATAATATGGAAATTATTAATGCAGAAACCTCGCTAAAAGAAGCCCAAACAAATTACTATAACGCCGTTTACGATATGCTAATTTATAAAACAGATTATTTAAAAGCAACCGGAACATTAGTAAAATAAACTTTAAAAATTAAAAAACAAAAATATGATGACTAATAAACATTTAACATTTAACATTCAACATTTAATAATTGCCTCGTGCTTAGTATTAGTGTCTTGCGGTGGTAAAAAAGAAGAAAGCTTAACCGATTTAAAAACGAAACAAGCAGAGTTAAAAACACAATTGGCAGAATTATTGTCAAAAATTTCAAAACTTGAAGGCGACTCTGGCAAAAAATTTGTTTTGGTAGAAGCGGCTCCAATTGTACCTACTTTATTTAAAACATATATAAATGTTCAGGGTAGGGTAGATGCTGAAGAAAGCGTTTCCTTGGCCTCAGAAATGCCTGGCACTATTACATAGATAAATGTAAAAGTAGGAGACGAAGTGAGCAAAGGTCAAGTATTAGCCGAAACAGATGCTCGTGCTTTACAACAACAAATGGCTACTATGCAAACCAGCCTCACGCTTGTTAATCAAATGTACGAAAAACAAAAAAATCTCTGGGATCAAAAAATTGGTACGGAAGTCCAGTTTTTACAGTCAAAAGCTATGAAAGAAGCCTCTGAAACAGCTATGCAATCAATGCATGAGCAATTGCGAATGACAAAAGTAATCTCACCAATTAACGGAACTATTGATGCTCTTGATATTAAGTTAGGACAAGCCGTAGCACCAGGCACACCAGCCATTCGAGTAATTAATTTTACTAACTTAAAATTAAAAGCCGATTTAGCAGAAAGCTATGCCAGCAAAGTACATAAAGGCGACGAAGTTTTAATTAAATTTCCAGATACAAACGATTCTCTAATCGCCAAAGTAAATTATGTATCGCGTGCCATTAACGCTATGAGCCGCACGTTTAATGTCGAAATTTTATTAGATAATAAAAAAGAATACCACCCTAATCAAATTGCAATAATGAATATAAACGATTATGTTTCGGTAAAACCTACCTTATCTATGCCTTTAAATTATGTACAAAAAGATTTAAAAGGAA
>JAYTRS010000493.1:0-2985 GCA_043746065.1 Bacteroidota bacterium
GAGGGAATTGAGGTTACTTTAATAAACTCTAATCCCGCCACTATTATGACGGATAAAGTAACCGCCGACAATATTTATTTGTTGCCTTTGGAAGTAAAATCTATCATAAAAATTTTAGAAGAGCGACAAATAGATGCCGTGCTGCCAACCATGGGCGGACAAACAGCCTTAAACTTAGCCTTAAAGTGCGACGATTTAGGTATATGGAAAAAATATAACGTGCGGATGATTGGCGTAGATATCGATGCTATAAAGGTGACAGAAGACCGCGATTTATTTCGTATTCGAATGAACGAAATTGACGTGGCAATGGCGCCAAGCAAAATTGCAAAAAGTTTTTTAGAAGGCAAAAGCGTAGCACAAGAATTTGGTTTTCCTTTAGTTATTCGCCCTTCGTTTACCCTTGGTGGAAGCGGCGGGAGTGTTGTTTACGAAAAAGAAAATTTTGATGCCTTATTAAATCGTGGTTTACAAACATCGCCCATTCACGAAGTATTAATTGATAAAGCCGTTTTAGGTTGGAAAGAATACGAATTAGAATTACTGCGTGATAAAAACGATAACGTGGCCATTATTTGTTCGATAGAAAATTTTGACCCTATGGGCGTGCATACTGGAGATAGTATTACCGTTGCTCCAGCCATGACCTTGAGCGATAAAACCTATCAAAAAATGCGTACTATGGCCATTAAAATGATGCGTAGTATTGGTAATTTTGCAGGAGGCTGTAACGTGCAATTTGCAGTAAGCGATGATGAGGAAGAAAAGATTATTGCTATAGAAATTAATCCACGTGTGTCTCGTTCATCGGCCTTGGCAAGTAAAGCCACAGGTTACCCCATTGCACGTATTGCCAGTAAACTTGCAATAGGTTACCAATTAGATGAATTAATTAATCAAATTACAAAATCAACATCTGCTTATTTTGAGCCTACTTTAGATTATGTAATTGTAAAAATACCGCGTTGGAATTTTGACAAATTTAAAGGTTGTAATCGCGAATTAGGTTTTCAAATGAAATCGGTTGGTGAGGTAATGGGCATTGGGCGTTGTTTTCAAGAGGCTTTGCAAAAAGCCTGTCAAAGCCTAGAAATTAAACGTAACGGTTTAGGTGCTGATGGTAGAGAAATTACCGATCAAGCCGAATTATTAAGAGCCCTAGAGCGCCCAAGCTGGAACCGTTTGTTTATGATTTACGATGCCTTAAAAATGGGTATCTCTATAAAAACCATTCAAAAACTAACACGTATTGATATGTGGTTTTTAAACCAAATAGAGGAATTAATTGCTTTAGAAAACGAAATAAATAAACACAACCTACAAACCGTTAGTAAAGATTTATTATATGAAGCCAAACAAAAAGGCTATGCTGATAGGCAAATTGCACATTTATTAAAGTGTTTAGAAAGTGAAGTATATAATAAACGAACAGATTTAGGCATTAAACGTGTGTACAAATTAGTAGATACTTGCGCTGCTGAATTTGAAGCAAAAACACCTTATTATTATTCAACTTTTGAAGATGAAAATGAAAGTATAAAAAGTGATAAAAAGAAAGTTGTTATTTTAGGAAGTGGGCCTAATCGTATTGGGCAAGGTATTGAGTTTGATTACAGCTGTGTGCATGGCGTATTAGCGGCAAAGGAAATGGGATACGAAACCATTATGATTAATTGCAACCCCGAAACCGTTAGTACCGATTTTAGTACTGCCGATAAACTGTATTTTGAACCTGTTTTTTGGGAACATATTTACGATATTATTTTACACGAAAAGCCCGAGGGCGTTATAGTACAATTAGGTGGGCAAACAGCTTTAAAATTAGCCGAAAAACTAGAAAAATACGGCATTAAAATTATTGGTACCGATTTTAAATCGTTAGACCTAGCGGAAGATAGAGGTGCTTTTTCTAATCTTTTAAAAAATAATAATATTCCTTATCCTAAATTTGGAGTAATTAACGATGCTGAAGAAGCCATAACTTTATCCAAAGAATTAGGCTTTCCATTATTGGTACGCCCAAGTTATGTATTGGGTGGACAAAGTATGAAAATTGTAATTAACGAGACTGAATTAGAACAGCATGTTGTAAAATTACTAAATGATTTGCCCGATAATAAAGTATTATTAGATCATTTTTTACAAGGTGCTATTGAGGCCGAAGCCGATGCTATTTGCGATGGTAAAGATGTATATATTATTGGAATGATGGAACACATTGAGCCAGCAGGCATTCATAGTGGCGATAGTTATGCCGTATTACCCACGTTTGATTTAAGCGATGATGTATTAAGGCAAATGGAAGAACATACTAAAAAAATTGCCGTAGCTTTAAACACTGTGGGCTTATTAAATATACAATTTGCAATTAAAGATGGTGTGGTATATATTATTGAAGCAAACCCTCGTGCTTCACGTACTGTGCCATTTATAGCAAAAGCTTACGACGAACCCTATGTAAACTACGCTACAAAAGTAATGTTAGGTGCCAAAATAAAAGATTTTAATTTTAAGCCTAAAAAGAAAGGTTACGCTATTAAAGTACCGGTATTTAGCTACGAAAAATTCCCAGAAATACAAAAAGAATTAGGTCCGGAAATGAAAAGCACTGGCGAAGCCATTTATTTTATTGATAGTTTACAAGACGAATACTTTCAAAATATTTATAGCGAACGTAATTTATATTTGAGTAAGTAAGGATTTAAACCAACTTAGTATTTTTTTCTAATCGCTCTTTTCCAAACTCTAAAATAGAATCAATAAACTGATATGGCTTATAGTTACTTATAGCGGCTTGATGAAAGATGCAAGTTGCGGGAGTCATTCCTGGTAAGGAATTTACTTCAATAAATATAACTTCGGTTTTGCAATTATCGTAAACACGCACAAAGGCATCAATACGGCAATAGCCACTAACGCCCAGTGCCTTTGCCGCTTCTCCTAGTGTTTGTTTTACCTGATTACTAACGGTTTGCCTATCTGCAC
>JAYTRS010000494.1:0-9286 GCA_043746065.1 Bacteroidota bacterium
CGGTTGCTGTGAGTGCTGAGAAAATGAATGTATTTTATATTGGTATTGATAACCCGGTAAACGTTTCGGCAGCAGGTGTGGCGCCAACCGATTTAGTAATAAATGTAACAGGTTGTGGCGCTACCTTAAACAATAATGGTAATGGAAAATATATTGCAAAAGCAACTAGCGCTGGCACATGTGTTATAACCGTAATGCAAAAAACAGCAACAGGTTTAAAACAACAAGGCGCACCTATTATATTTAGAGTTAAAAAATTTCCTAATCCGCCATTACGTATTAATGGTAAAAGTTCGTTTGGCAATATTGAAATGCCTTTAAGCGATGTAAAAAATATAACCAGTATTGGTACTGATAATTCAGGCTTTGATTTTAATGCTCCCTTTAAAGTTATAAAATTTAAGGTAAGTGTTGCAAGTAATGGTGCTATTTCACAAGATTTTATATGCAATGGTAATACGCTTAGCGCACAAGCAAAAGATGCAATTTTAACCAGAGCAAAAAAAGGCGGTAAGGTTTATTTTGAGGATATTATTGTACAAGCACCAGATGGACCACGTGATTTTCCAGACACTAAAATTATAGTTAAGTAAATTTGTTGCGTGTGTGCTATTTTCGCTATCTATAAAATAATTTTTTTTAGAAAGATGTATTGATAAAACAAAATCGCACGATTTTAAAATATCTTCTACTTTAATGATTTGATTGTTTTTTAGAATAACTTCTATTAAGCTATTTTTTTGAAAACAGTAATAAAAAAAGAGGCTGTTTCTAATGTTTACATTATATTTGAGTATGATGAATAAAGTATTAAAAATATACTCTAAAGAAGCAGTAAAAATTTTAGTTCGCAAACGCCAAAACGAAATAAAAATTGGCGAAAAGGTTAATTCTATTCTTAATGACTTTGTAAATGAATTAAAAAATAGTGATATACAATTTGTAATAATTGGTATACCCGAAGATATTGGAGTACGTGCTAATTATGGGAGAGGCGGGGCAAATACGGCTTTTAAACTGGCCTTAGAAAGTTTTTTAAATTTACAACAAAACAATTTTTTAAAAGGCGAAACAATTTTAGTAGCGGGCGAAGTTTTTGTAGATGATATAATGGAACAAGCCCAACACTTAAATACAAAAAATAAAAATGATATTACTCATTTAAGAAATTTAGTTTCTGAAATTGATAATAGGGTGACAACAGTTATACAACAAATTATTACGGCAAATAAAATCCCTATTATTATTGGTGGAGGACATAATAACGCATACGGCAATATTAAAGGTACTAGCCAAGCATTAAATAAAAAAATAAACGTAATTAATTGCGACCCTCATTTAGATTTTCGTTTAGCTGAAGGAAGACACAGCGGCAATGGTTTTAGTTATGCTTTTACCGAAAATTATTTAGATAAATATTCGGTTTTTGCTATGCACGAACAATATAACAATCAACAATCTATTCAACAGTTTAAAGAAAATAATTCGCAATTATATTTTAATACTTACGAAAGTATTTTTGTGCGCGAAGATGTTGATTTTAAAACAGCACTTCATCAAAGTATAGGTTTTGTAAAAAATAATAGCTGTGGTATTGAGTTAGATTTAGATGCAATTACCAATGTACCCAGCAGTGCTAAAACAAGTAGCGGTATTTCGCCACTACAAGCAAGGCAATACGTTTATCAATGCGCCACGCAATTAAACTGTACTTATTTGCATATTGCCGAAGGCGCTCCTATTTTATCGCACATTAAAGCCGATAACAAAACCGGAAAATTAATTGCGTATCTAATAAGTGATTTTATAAAAGCCATATCTGCTAAAAAATTGTTTTAAAAAGTTTATATTTGATTTTTGTGTTTTCTACTTTAAAATATATATTTATTTGTTGCGTGTTAATTTCAGGTTGTAAAAACACAACCAACACTACAAACGATAGCTCTAAAACAATTGCTACAGTTGGTAATCAAACGTTAAAATTAAATGAGTTTACTCAAAATTTTATTTCTACGGGTAACGTAAAAGATAGCAATTACCTTGCAAAAAAACAAATAGAAGATTGGGCAACCGAAGTTTTGTTTTACCAAGAAGCTCTTACAAAATTAAATACGGATGAGGTAGATGTTGAACAGCAAGTACAAGCCTACAAACAACAATTAATTAATTACATATACCAAACAAAATTAGTAGAGGCTAATTTAGATACCAATGTTACCAAACAAGAGGTAGAAGAATACTATGCTAATAACCGTACTAATTTTATTTTAAAAGATAATATTGTAAAAGTTAATTATTTAAAAATTGCTTTAAAATCAACTGCCATAGATAAAATTAAGCGCCTGCTATACTCTAAAACCACTAAAGATAAGGACTTACTAAAAAATTTATGTATTCAAAATGCTGAAAGTTTTTTTATGAACGACAGCACCTGGTTGTATTTAGAAGATATTAAAAAAGAAATTCCAAAACTAAATACTCAACCCAATTTTGATTTAGGAGTGGGCAGAGTGGTAGAGTTTAGTGATGAATATTACTATTATTACTTAAAGGTAAATGACGAAAAAATTAAGAATGGCTTATCGCCCATAAATTTTGAACGACAAAATATTAAAAATTTTATAATCAATAATCGTAAAACAGTGTTAATAAAACAGTATAAAAAACAATTATTTGATAAAGCGGTTGCCAATAAAACCTTTTTAAAACATTAATGTATTAGGCTCTTTTACATTTCCTATAATTTTCATACATTTGAGTATGCTTACTAAATTTTTTACTGCATTTATTTTAATTATTTTTTCGCAAAGGTACTTTTCACAAACTACAGGCGCTGTACAGGATACTATTTATTTAATGAATGGGCAAGTGGTGGGCGAAAAAATTATTGATACCTTATTGGGTGCCATCACCATAGTTAATCCTCAAAAAATTACACGCAAAATACATTATGAGTTAGAGCAATTATACATGGTACGCTTTGCAAATGGTTACAAACGCTATTATTATGAACAGGATACGACTAAATACCAGTTTTTTACCCGTGACGAAATGTGGATGTTTATGAAAGGTGAAAACGATGCTCGTAAAGGTTTTAAAGCCCGGGGCGCATTAATTGGTGCTGGTATTGCAGGTTTAATTGGTGGGTTAACGGGCACTTTTTATGCTCCTATTGCTCCTTATGGTTTTATGGCATTAAGTGGTTTAACAAAAATTAAAATTAGAGCAAATACAATAAGTAATCCTGTGTATGTGGAAAGCGACGCTTATATATTAGGATACGAGCGTGTGGCTAGGCAAAAACGTAAAATAAAATCGGTAGTAGGTGGTAGCATTGGCCTGGCAATAGGCTACGGCTTATATTTTCTATTACACAGCTACTACCCCGAAACAGTTAATATTGGATTTAGTAAATAAAAAAATATAGTATGAAAAAAATAATATTTTTAATTAGCATAAATTTGTTTTTAGCTAAAGCATTTTCTCAAAATCAATTTAATTGTTCAAGTCACGATTATTATTTACAGCAATTAAATAGTAACCCTCAATTTAAAAACAATCAACAAGAGCTTGAAAAATTTACTGAGGAGTTTATTAAAAATAAAAATTTAAATAAATCAACTGCGGCTACATACATTATCCCTGTGGTGTTTCATGTAATATATACAAATGGTGCGGGTAATATTTCTAATACGCAAATCGTTAATCAAATAAATATTTTAAATCAAGAATTTCCTCGTCAACAACCCGATACCATTTTAACCCCTGTACCTTTTAAGCCATTTGCTGCACCTTTTAATGTAGAATTTCGTTTAGCAACTATCGATCCCAGCGGTAATTGCACCAATGGCATCAATAGAGTTTACAACTCATTAGCCAATTGTTCGTTAGCCCCCAACGATGTAAAAGCCCTATCTTATTGGCCAAGCAATCAATACTTAAATATTTGGTTAGTGCAAGTGATACGCTACTCTTATGCAGGTTCGTGTAATGGTGGTGGTTATGCTACCTTTCCGGGAGGTAACGCAACATTAGATGGCATAAATATTAGAAGCGATTTAATTGGCAGTATTGGCACATCGGCTACTAACCCTAGTTTTGGCAACTTTAAAGGGCGCTATTTAATACACGAATTAGGGCATTGGTTTAACCTTCGTCATATTTGGGGCGATGCAAATTGTGGTAATGATTTTGTTTCAGATACACCACCCGCAGTAATTGATAATAGCGGTTGTCCGTCGTTTCCTCACAACCCAAATAATACCTGTGGTGCCGATGGCAATGGCGAAATGTTTACTGATTATATGGATTATACAAATGGCAATTGTTTAAATATGTTTACTGCCGGGCAAGTAGCACGCATGACAGCTTGTATAAACTCACCCACATCGGGGCGTAGTAATTTATGGTCAACTACAAATTTAAATCTTACAGGCACCAATAATCCTTATACCTATTCAGTAAACTGTGTTGCTACTCCAGAAATTTTACCCTATGGGCAGATAATCGCTTGTGTTAGTGATTCGGTAAAGTTTACTGATTATTCTTATGGTGGTAATTCAACTTCGCGTTTATGGAATTTTGGTGCAGGAAATGCATCAAGCCTAACCGATAGTATTGTAAAAGTAAAATACAATGTGGCGGGTACTTATACCGTTGCACTTACAAAAAATTATTTATCAAGTACTAAAACTAATACTTTTACAAATAAAGTATATGTGTTTGATAATATTGCAAACCCTTTTTATGTAGTACCATTTATTGATGGCTTTGAAAACATTTTTGCTTTTAATGCCGATTGGGTAACTATAAATAAAAATAACGATGTTGCTAATTGGCAATTAATAAATACAACAAGTTTTTCGGGGAACAATTGTGTAACCGTAAATAATTTTGGAAGCCCTGCGCCATCAACTGACGATTTAATTACACCCCCCTACAACATGGCAGCTGTAACAAACGCAACCTTAAGTTTTATGATGCATTTTGCAGCTACAGCAACCACCAATATTGATAGATTAGACGTTTCTGTTTCTTCTGATTGTGGATTAACCTGGTTTCAATTGTATTCAAAATCAGCCACGAGCAATTTAAAAACCATACCCGCTTTTCAACCAAGCTCATATTCACCACCAATAGCCTCAAGCGAATGGCGAGAGGAAAAAATTAGTGTGGATGATTTTTATCTTTCAGATGATGTTCGATTTAAATTTTCGTTTACAAGCGGCGGCGGTAATAATATTTTTATTGATGATATAAATCTTAATGGTGTAAACTCAGTAGGTATAAAAACTAATTATGTGGGTGGCGGTATAAAACTATTCCCAAACCCAACAGCCGATGTTTTAAATGTAGGGTATACTTTAAAAAACAAAACAGCCATTCAAATAAATGTAATTGATGTGTTGGGAAAAATTTGTAGCACACAAACGATTGATAAAATTGGGGAAGGAGAAAACACAAGTGTAGTTAATACTTCTACTTTAAAAGCAGGCGTTTATTTTATTAAAATAAAACAAGAAGGTGTAGGTATTTATAATGGTAAATTTGTTAAACAGTAAAAGATCATTACCATTTTTCAAAATCAGTAAGTATTTTGCGTTGCTCTTTTGAGCGTAAATTAAAACTTGCGGTTAATTCGTAGGAATATGAAGTGTTATTACTTAAAGTACTATAGTATAATTCGTAACTAGCTTGTAATGTAAAATAATTATTTTTATATCCTAAATTAGTAAAGGCACTGTTACTATATTTGTAACCAGCACCTACAATTAAATGTTTAAAAAAAACAGCATTTATACCTAATTGATAAAAATAAAACTGTTGTTGTTTTTCATATCTACCATAAAAATGTAATACTGTTTTTTCAGAAAGTAATAAATTATAGGATGCAAATAGGCTTAAACGCGCGGGTAATTTGCTAGATCCTAAAAGTCCTTCATCGGGTTGATTAAAATGAAATACCGAAGCGCCAAAATAAAAGTGTTTGTAATTAATTAATAGACCCGAACTAAAATCTATATTTATTTTTT
Source organism: Bacteroidota bacterium (assembly GCA_043746065.1). GTDB lineage: Bacteria > Bacteroidota > Bacteroidia > B-17B0 > Aurantibacillaceae > Aurantibacillus. The sequence goes on from JAYTRS010000494.1 coordinate 6,033, forward strand.
TATAACTTGGATTGTGTATAATATATTGCTGACCAATTTGACTACCATATGTGAGTTTAGTTCCATCTAAATCTTTTTGTAAATAGGTGATTTGTAAGGAGGGAATAATTTTTAACTTTTTATCCAATAGTTCAAAATGCTGTGCATACGTTAAATCTAATCGTTGCGTTATTAATGTTCCATTGGCTTGGTTATCGTTTAAGTAGCTAAGCCCAATACCGCCTTTTATAGGCTTTAAGTAAACATCAAAACTATTATAAAATGTAATATACCGAGATGATAAATTGGGCCACTGGTTTCGGTAAACGGTTTGGTAGCGCATAAACCCATTACTACCAGCAAACGATGGATTTAAGTATAATAACGATTGTTGGTTATTTGTAAATAAAGGGTCTTGTGCCTGAGTTTTAAAAACAAATGCAATTAAAAAAACAAGTAAATAACGTTTTATAACCAACATTTAAATTTAATAAATTTAAAATACAATTATCGTAACTCAGGTTCTTTATCATCCGCACCTGGTGATAGTACACTTGGTGCTTTTATAGATTCTAAACTTTCGGCTTTTCTAAGTTTTTTCTTTTTTGTTTTTTTGGTATCTAATTTTGCTGGCGCTGTATTTTTTGTACTTATTATATTAGTATTTTGTTTTGCAGTTTTTAAAACTATCATTTTTTTAATGTACCCAACTTCTTGTTTTCCATTGTTAGTAAACCCCACTTTAATAAAATAGTTAGTTTCTTTAATAGCAGCATAGCTTTGTTTTTTTTGTACGTTACCAATTATTTTTGATGATTTATCTGGCTCTTCAAAAATAGTACCATCTTCGGTTGCTATCCAAACTTCGCTAGTTTCATTTGTAGCAATAGGTGTGTTAATAATGGCTGTAATGGTAGGTGTAATAATTGCAAGGGTAGGTGTTGTCAAAACAGACGTTGTTTTAATTGCGAGGGTATCTTTTTTAGTACTAGTTGTAGAATCGGTTAAAACAGTTTTTTTTATTAACGCGGGTTTAGGCTCTATTTTTTTTATGGCTGCCGTTGTACTTGGTATATTTGCAATTATTTTTGGCTTTGCTTTTATATTAATAAAATTAAACAACAGTAACGAAAAAGCAATAATAACGGCGCCAAAAACTATTGGTAAAACAACATTACGATTTATTTTAAACGAAAATTTTTTAACAACATCATCAATACTTTGTTGTTTTTGGTGCGTTTGTTGGTAGCTTTCAAATTTTAACCAAATATCTTCAGTAAAAGGTATTTCGTTAGCTTTTAGTTTTAAACGCAAATTACGCTCATCAATATCATAACTATAATGGCTGCTCATTTTTTATTGATTTTATATTTTTTTCGATATTTTTTTGCAAATTAAAACGTGCTTTTTCTAAATTACTTTTTACAGTTTCTTCACTTGCTTCTAAAATTTGTGCAGCATCTTTTAAAGTGTAACTATCCACTACATGCAAATTAAATATTAAACGTTGCGATGGTACTAACTGTTGTAACGATTTTATTATAATTTCGTTATTAGCAGTATTTACATCTACAAAAACACTGTCCTCAAACAAATCGTAGGTTTTATCGCTGGTGCTTGTGGCGTAAACGGTGCTCGATACATAATATTCGCTTCGAATAGATTTAATAAAATCTACACACTCTATAATAAATTGTTTTTCAATAAATTCAGCCGCATTTAATTGCTGGTTATGTCGTTGTTGCTGTAATTTATGCAAACAATTATTAAAAGCAGCATTTAAAATTTCGTTAGCTTGTATTTGGTTTTTACTGTAACGGTTGCAAATACCTGATAATTTTGGATACAATGTTTCAAAAACTTGCTTTTGGGCAATTTTATCGTGTTTAAAAAGTGCGGATAAGGTTTCTGCCGAAAACATAATTATAACATTTAACTGTTTAAACGTAAAAATAAATTTAAAGTTGCATTTAAAATTACCTCCAATTAAAAGTTATTAGCAAAATTGCTTTTAAAACCCTTTAAAAGTGGTATATTTTAACATACATTTAAGTTTATTTTGCTAATTGTTATACTTTATCTTAATATTTTTTTTTGATTTTACAAATCAATTTTTATAATTTTTTGGGTAATTTGTTATACTGCTGTAAATCAACTCAATTAAAGGTTATCAACTACTCACGGTTAATTGCAAGTGTTTAAAACTTAGGCTAAGTGTTAATTCATTTACTTTTTAAACGGGCTTTTTTTTGCATTTATTTGTAGTCCAGACACATTTAAAATATTAAACTCATTATATATAAAACCTTATCAATTTATGACAGAACCAATTTTAGTCGAAAATAAAGATAGATTCGTCTTATTTCCTATCAAGTACAAAGATATTTGGGAATACTATAAAAAATCGGAAGCTAGTTTTTGGACAGCCGAAGAAATTGACCTTGCCTCTGACATGGCCGACTGGAATAATAAATTAAATGATAACGAAAAACATTTTATAAAACACGTACTTGCTTTTTTTGCGGCAAGCGATGGAATTGTAAACGAAAACTTAGCCATTAACTTTTTAAACGAGGTTCAATACCCTGAGGCACGTTGCTTTTATGGTTTTCAAATTATGATGGAAAACATCCATTCAGAAACCTACTCCTTATTAATTGATACCTACATTAAAGATCCAGTAGAAAAAGACAGATTATTACACGCTGTAGATACCGTACCTTGCGTAGGCGAAAAAGCCGATTGGGCCATCCGTTGGATTAACAATGGTAGCTTTGCCGAGCGCTTAATTGCCTTTGCAGCCGTTGAAGGTATTTTCTTTTCAGGTTCATTTTGCTCTATTTTTTGGTTAAAAAAACGCGGCTTAATGCCAGGTTTAACCTTTAGTAACGAACTTATTAGTCGCGATGAAGGCTTGCATTGCGATTTTGCTTGCATGCTTTATAGAGATCATGTAAAAAATCAATTACCAAAAGAACAAGTCACTCAAATTATAATTGATGCGGTAAACATTGAGAAAAAATTTGTAGTAGATGCCATTCCAGTAAAATTAATTGGAATGAATTCAGATTTAATGTGCTTATACATTGAATTTTGTGCTGATAGATTATTACAATCTTTAGGTTGTCCTAAGTTTTTTAATGCCGCTAACCCTTTCGATTTTATGGAAATGATTTCGTTACAAGGTAAAACTAATTTTTTTGAAAAGCGCGTAGCTGAGTATCAAAAAGCGGGTGTTATGGGCAAAGATGCTGAAAATAATGTGTTTAATTTAG
>JAYTRS010000495.1:0-2980 GCA_043746065.1 Bacteroidota bacterium
TTAATTTCTCGGTCGATTCATCTATTATTACGATACCTAATTATTTAACTATTATTAGTCAAAAAAAATCAATGGCATTTAATATTACTACTGGAGCTATTTTAAATAATAACCCTTTTGTAATGGCCTACAATACTTTATGGAATAATGCAAGCATTACTTCGCCCAATTACTCTTCTTTTGTTCTAGAAAATTTAACTGCGGATGGTTTGGTAAATTATTTTTCGATTCGTTCTATAGCAAATGATTCTATTCAAAAAATTTGTTCTTATAATGGAAGTAGTACGTTTACACAAAGCCCTGCTTTCCCCACAAGCCCTGTTGCCACGCCAAATATTACAAGTATTGATATTAATGGCGGATTACTTCGAGCGTTTTATGCCAGAAATTATGATAATGGTATTGATACCAATGCCTTAGCCGTTTTTAATAAATCAAATTTGATCTCAGTGTCAAACACAGCATTTGCTCTGTATAAATATAAATACAAAGTACCAATTACTGTCTTTTATCCTACTGATCCTGTCAATGGAAACCCACAGCCTTATGTGGTGCCTTTATCCCCTCCAACTAAAATTGTTGTAAGAGATAAAAGATTAGCAAATAAATATATTTTTGGTAATGCAAATGGGATACTCAAACTTATTCCTCCTAATTACTATGCACCAAATGAACAATTTTTAGGTTCTCTCTCAAAAACCATAAACATTTATAATGATACTTTATCACAAATTTTAGACTCATCATTATACAATATACATTGTTATTCACCTAAACAATTAAAAATACTGCAAAACAAATTATTTACGATTTCTACTTGGCATAATGGGTTTTATTTTACAAATTACATAACATCGCATTGTTTGTTTACAGAAACACCAAGTTTAAAAAACATTACACTACCCATTGCTCCTATTGGACAATTACCAACATGGTCGATATGTTTAAATTCAGCAAATAAATTAATTTTAAAAAAACGAAGTTATGTTTCAAATACAACATACATTTATACTGGAACAGGCGTTACGATTAATGGTAACAATATTGGAAATGGTGATTCAGTAGTTGTTACTGTTACAACGAACGCTACTCCTGGCGTTTTAAAAATTATTCAAAAAAGTAATTGCAATAAATGGAGTGATACTTTGCAATTTAATATTTCTTTTAAACCTCAACCGAATTTGACGGCTGGAATGACTCAATTTTATACTTGCGTGAAAGGTACCGCAGTACTTACTGCTACTACATCAAATACAAATTACAGTACAGTATGGTACAATGCTCTATATCCAAATACAACCTTAGCAAACAATACATTAAGTTTATCCGTTACTAAAACTATAGAAGGAGCAGGTAATTTTATTTTGAAATTAACCAATAATACAACTGGATGCTCTGTTACCGACATGGTTAATGTAGCATACGACACCCTCAAACCCTCACTCACATTTCCATCTACCAATAACTACACCCTTACTTGTAAAAATCCAATCCGCTCCATTATTGCCAATGCAGCCAACTCTATTGATACTGTTTATTGGGCTGGTGGTATTAAAAATGCTGCTGGCAGTAACCTTAGTACCGCCACAATAGGAAAAAAAATAGTGTATGTCCTTGGTTTTAATAATGGATGTAAAGGCAAAGATTCCATTCAAGTTTATCAAAATAATGTAATACCAGCCATAGCCAATAATGTGCTAAAAGATAGCTTAACTTGTATAAGAGATAGCGTTTTTTTAAACGGTACGTCAGGTGTTAATACTATTTTATTTTGGCAACGTCCATTTTATTCAACCGATTCTTTACCTAACCCTATTTACGCAAAAAACATAGGGTTCCATACCCTAATTGCTCGCGATACCACTACAGGTTGTAAATCATCTCCTTTATTAATTAATATTACCAATAGCAAATTAGCACCCTACATTGCCGTTGGCTCTCACTCCGCTAATATTACTTGTTCGCAAAGTGCTATCACACTTACAGCAAGTTCGGCTACGCCAAATGCCACATTAACTTGGCAGGGCCCAAGTTTTTTAGCCGCAAACAATCCTGCATTAGTAAGTGCTATTGGGGTATATACCATTACTGCAACCGACCCCGCTAATGGTTGCAAAAAAACAGATACTGTTGTGGTTGCCAAGCAAAATAGCCTTTTGCTAAATTCTACACACGATACTACACTTTGTAATGGTAATAACATTACATTAACCACAACGCCTATTGGTGGCACGTTGCCTTATACTTACAATTGGCAAGGCAACGGCTTAGCACCACAAATTTTGGTGCAACCAACCTTTACTACTAGCTACATCGTTTCGGTTACCGATGCTTTGGGCTGCATAGGCAAAGATACCATAACTGTTTTTGTAGCTAAAGTATTAACCGACTCCACGATTGCATATCAACCCTGCGACCCTAATAACCCAAACGGACAAATACAAGTGTTTGCAAAAGGCGGAACCGCACCCTATATGTATAAACTTAATAGTGGTAGCTATCAAAACTCAGGCATATTTACCAACTTAAATTTCGGTACTTACAACTTTACAATTAAAGATGCTATTGGTTGCACTGCCAATGGTAGCAAACAAATTAATGCCAACAGTCTTGCACCTCAAAATGATTTTATTGTTTCTACTCATTTATTTAAAACAGATACGTTTGTGGTGGTTGACATTAGTAACCCAAAACCTGATACTGTTATTTGGAATTTTCCATCAACTTTTACGGTAATTAATATGACTAATATTTATGCCCCAGTGGTAATGTGTGCCGATACTGGTTATTACAACATACAACAAACGGCATACTATGGTAGTTGCCAAACGGTGTTTAATAAAACAGTACACATTACATATAACGATGGCTCATTTGCCTCAGCTTACAACAACAATGGCATACAAAACGTTAGCTTATCGCCTAACCCAAATAATGGACAGTTTAATCTAAATGTGAGTATGTATAAAAAACAAACCTT
>JAYTRS010000496.1:0-2980 GCA_043746065.1 Bacteroidota bacterium
CCCTGTACTAAATTAAGGAAGTCCAAATAGTTACCGTGTCTGATATGTCCGAACTCCTTTTTAAAATGAGTTATTGTCGTACCGGATTTGAGAACCTTTAGCATATAGCCAACTGCAGGCTCGATGATTAGTATTTCTTTATCAGTTTTCATTTTTGTCCGCCGAATTATTTTTTATTTCGGTCTGTCCGCGGCAGTGAGTTATAACTAGTGGCCAAGAGCTATTATTAACTACAACAAATTTAATTTTGCCATTAATTCATCGCGGTAGGAGCCGCCAACGGGTATTGTTTTTTTCTCGTTTTCTAAAATTACGTTTTGCGAATCGATGCTTGCAATTTTATCTAAGCGTGCAATAAACGAGCGGTGTACGCGTGCAAAATCAAGTGTGCCTAATTTTTTTTCAATATCCTTCATGGTACTGTGCACTGTATAACGAGCGTATTGCGTGTTTATGGTTACGTAATCTTTTAGGGCTTCAACAAAATAAATATCTTTTAATAAAACTTTTACTAAACGACTATTTGCTTTTACAAATAAAATATCTTTTGTGGTTTCGTCTTTATTTTCAACTAAGGAATATAAAAAATCGCGTTCTTTTAAAAGTTCGGCGTCTTTTTTATGTGTATAAACACTCATTTCAATGGTTGAGTGTAAGTCAATTTCTTTAAAGGGTTTTAAAATGTAGCCATAGGGCTCGGTAATTTTTGCTTTAGCAAGGGTACCTTCATCGGCGTAAGCTGTTAAGTATACTACGGGTATGTTTAGTTTTTCTTTAATTTTTTCGCTTACATCAATGCCCGTAAGGTCGCCCTTAATCATTATATCCATTAAAATTAAATCGGGGTTTAATTCGGTTATTTTTTCAATGGCGTCTTTGCCGTTATTAGAAATGCCCAGTACATTATACCCTAATTTAATTAGGCTGTTTTGTATATCTTTAGCAACAATGCTTTCGTCTTCTACTATATAAATATTTAATTTTTCCATTTTTGTTTTACATTTTAAATGTAATAATTATTTTGGTTCCTATATTATGATTTGATTCAAAATTTAATTGGCCGTCTATTTGATCGATAAGCGTATTTACTAATTGTAAACCAAGTGAAGGGCTATTTTTAAAATCAATACTATCGGCAAATCCGGTACCATTATCTTTTACTTCTAAAAATACAATATTATTTTGAGTTGTTAAATTAATTGTAATAATACCTATTTTATTATCTGGAAACGCGTGTTTAATGGCGTTGGTAATTAATTCGTTTACAATTAAGCCCGCGGGTATTGATGCATCGAGGTTTAAAACGGTTTTTTGTAAGTTTAAAACAAGTTGTATTTTGCCCGCAGTAATGGCGTAAGACTGGATAATGTTTTTGGTAAGGGTTTCTATATATTCGCTAAAATTAACCGATGTAAACGATTTATTTTGGTAAAGGCTTTCGTGAATATAAGCCATTGTTTTAATGCGGTTTTGGCTTTCTTTTAAAAGGGTTAATGCGTAGGCATCGTTTACGTAGCTGGATTGTAAGTTTAAAATGCTACTAATTACTTGCATGTTATTTTTTACACGATGGTGTACTTCTTTTAATAAAATTTCTTTTTCTTTTAAAGATTGTTCTATTTTTTGTTGTGATATTTTTTTATCGGTAACGTCGTGCGCAATACCGCTCACCTCTACAACTTCTTTATTATTTAAAATAGGGTTTAAAAAAACTTCTAAATAAACTTTATTGCCATTTTTATCTAAAACCTCTATTTCAAAATTTGTTACAGAGCCTAAAAACGCTTTTTGATAATTGTGTTTTAATAATTCGCTATACTCTTTATCATTACTTAAAATACCTCGGTTAAGACTTAGGCCAACGTAGGGTTGGGTATTATAAAGATTTGCAATTAAATCGAAATAATTTTTATTAAACGAGGTTAGTTTTTGTTGTGTATCAATTGTCCAGATATAGTGGTGGCTACTATCAAAAATAGAATTTATTTTGGCGGCTTGAGTTATTAGTTTTTTTTCGTTTGTAATCCTTTCCGTTATATCGTAAGCTATAGCCGAAACTTCGACTATTTTATTATTTGAAAAAATGGGTTGTAAAAATATTTCGCGATATACTTCTTGGTTATTAATTATGCTTTTATGTAAAAAAGTTTGGGGCCTATTATTAAATACTTGTTTAAATTTTTCTGTCCAAAAACTCCATAAGTTTTTATTTTCAATTGTATCTTTTAAATAAATAACTTTTTTGTTTTGAATATTTTTTTGAATAAGTTTAAAGTAATTTTGATTGTAAGAAGTTAATATAAAGTGGTCGTTTATTGTCCAAATTAATTGCGATCCGCTTTCAAAAACGGCATTAAGTTTTGCCGATTGGTTAATTAATTTTTGTTCGTATATTTTAGTATCTGTAATATCGTGCGCTATACAGCTAATTTCTATAACTTTTTTTTGTTTATCAAAAATTGGATTTATATATACTTTTCTATAAACAAGATTGTTTTTTTCGTCAAAATCTTGGCGCTCAAATTCTATTTTATTACCCTTAAATGCTTGTTTATATTTTGGATACCAAAAGTTAGTATATGTTTTATTGTATATTGGGTCGATAATGCTTTCGTCGATAATATCACCTGCCTTAATTTTAATGTTATGTTTTTTTGTAATTAAATTATAAAAGTTTTTATTAAACGAGGTGACTTGGTTTTTTTTATTTATTGTCCAAATTAAGTGGGTTGAATTATCTAAAATAGAGGTAAGGTGAGCGGTTTTTTCGGTAAGGGTTTGTTGAATTTTTTGACGCTGTTTAATTTCTGCCTGTAAGATTTTATTATTTTGTTCGGTTAATTCTATTTTTATTTTTTGATAGTCTTGTACTTTTTTTTCTGAAACATTATTTATAAGTGCTAAAATACAGGTTTCGTTATTATACTTAATTAAAGTAGATATAATTTCAACTTCAATTTGATTGTTTTCAGAATCTAAT
>JAYTRS010000497.1:0-2977 GCA_043746065.1 Bacteroidota bacterium
CCATGCTATTTTCGAAAAAAAATTAACCCAACCAAATCAAATATTACACAGCATTAATAACGATATAAAAAACGCATTAAAACAAGATGCTACTAACGCAAAACAAAAAGATGGTTTAGATATTGCCCTACTACAAATAAATTTAGCAACCAACCAGTTATTATATGCTGGTGCTAACCGCCCATTATGGATTATTAGAACTTCATTAGATTTAGCCACTAGCGAGTTAATAGAATATAAACCCACCAAATGTTGCATTGCTGGCCATACCGAATTAAATACTCAGTATCAACAATATGAAATACAAGTTCAAAAAAACGATTTTATTATTATTTTTAGTGATGGCTATGCCGACCAATTTGGTGGAGACTCTGGCAAAAAAATGATGACAAAAAACTTTAAAGAATTATTAATAAGTAACTGCAATAAACCCATTAACGAAATTGAACAAGCCATTAGTCATAATTTTACAAATTGGAAAAACAATTACGAGCAAGTAGATGATGTTTTAGTAATTGGATTTAAAATATGTTAAATTATTTTAGTATTAATTACTAATTTAAAATTTAGTAACTTTGTGGCTTACTGTTTGTAATTAATACTTAAATAAATAATAAAATCTAACTATGAAAAAAATCGCCTTAATTCTATTAGCCTTTAGTCTATTTGCATTTACTAACTTTAGTAACGATGGTGGTAAAATACCTACCGCTACTGTAAAAAAATTAGATGGCACTAAAGTGAAAACCAACACCTTTAGCAACGATGGTAAACCAATGATAATTAGCTTTTGGGCTACGTGGTGCAAACCCTGTATAGCCGAGCTAAACGCCGTACACGAAAACTATGCTGAGTGGGTAAAAGAAACTGGCGTTAAATTAATTGCCATTAGTATTGATGATGTGCGTAGCTCGGCCAAAGTAGCTCCATTAGTAAAAACTAAAGGCTGGGAGTATGATATTTATTTAGATGAGAACTCTGATTTTAAACGCGCTTTAAATGTAAATAACCCGCCACAAACTTTTTTAGTAGATGGCAAAGGAAATATTGTTTGGAGCCACACAGGCTTTGCAGAAGGCGATGACGAAAAACTTTACGAAAACTTAAAAAAATTAGCAAAAGGCGAAACTATTAGCCATTAAAAAACTACGTACTTAATCGTAACAACCAATGACACTAAAATATTTTGTACTAATTTGTTGTTTTATTTTAAGTATTACAAGTTGTAAAAACTCTAATACTAATGTAAATATTGAAGTAGTAACAACCTCAACCGATAGTTTAAGTATTAAATTAAATAATCCTGCACTTAAAGCCATAAATGCCCAGTTACTTAAAAACCCAAACGATGCCGCACTTTATAATAATCGCGCCATCATTTACATAGGCTTAAAACAACAAGAAGCCGCTATAGCCGATGCTAAACGTGCTGTTGCTATAGATAGCTCAAAAGCTGAATACTACCTAACTATTGTTGATGCCCTATTTAGCCTCAATAAAACACGCAATGCAAAAGATATTTTAGAGCGTATTGAAAAAAAATTTCCTACCAATACCGAAACTTTATTAAAACTTAGCGAACTATATTACTTAGTAAAACAATATCAAAAAGCTATTGATTACACAAACAAAGCTTTAAAAATAGACGAAAATCTTGCAAAAGCCTATTACCTAAAAGGCAGTATATATCGCGAGAGTGGCGATACAGCAAAAGCCTTATCGAGCCTTGAAACCGCTACCGAACAAGATAATAAATACGAAGATGCTTTTTTTGATATAGGTGTCATTTATGCCGCACGTAAATTACCCATTGCATTAGATTATTATAATACAGCTTTAAAGCTTAACCCAAAAAACGAGAATATTAAATTTGCACGTGCAAAATTATTACAAGATTTAGGTAAAGTAGATGAAGCCATTAGCGAGTACCAATACGTATTACAGCAAAATAAAAACCGAGAAGACTGCCTATATAATATTGGGGCCATTTATTTAGAAATAAAAAAAGATAATAAAAAAGCATTAGAGTATTTTACACAGGCCATTGCAATAAATAGTAATTACACACAAGCCTACTTTGCGCGCGGCTTTACCTATGCTAAATTAAACGACAAGCAAAATGCTAAGGCCGATTATATTATGTGTCTAAAATTAGAACCCAACTACCCTCCCGCAGTTCAAGGGATGAATGAATTGTAAAACCTTACATGCACTATCTCATATTCGTTTTACGAAGTATAACGAATATAATCGGGCGCTTATTTGTATTAATTATTTTTTAGTTTTTTATTAATTTAATGCTTTGTTTTTTCTAAACATAAAATACAGTAACTTAATATGTAATTTCTTTTCTGAAAAAAAATATGTTTAACTTTAAATTGATGTTGCTGTGCTTTATTTAAGTAAAAGATTTTAAAATAATCAAGTGATATGTTTTCGCTATCTAATACTGTATAAAATTTATTACGTCTAGTTTTATGTAATAAATATTGTTCTGGATGTTTTATTTTTAAATCTTTATCAAGTGTTGGTATTATATTAAATATTAATACAGCATTTGTATTTAAGGTATTAAAACAATCATCAATAATTTCAAAATGCTCGCAATAGCCATTTCCAAACAGTCCTTGATGGTTATCAATTACAATTAAATCGTATTTTTTATGTGTTTCTTTAATAAGTTTATACGAATCGCCAATAATTATTTTTGCATTTGGTAAATTTTTTTGCAGATGTATTTTGCAATCCTCAGCTATCTCCCATACCTCTAAGTTTTTAACCTTATTTTTATAATGTATTGTATGATACCATCCTTGATAAGCAAAAACTTCTAAGCCGTTATTAAATTTTTTGTAGTTAAGCTGTTTAAGCTGCGCCATAACTTTGTGCATGGGGCGAAGTTTAAACAGAGTATAAAAACCCCTTCTTATCTGCTTTAACGTATTAATCATTTGCTTTAATTTTTTATTTAATAGCT
>JAYTRS010000498.1:0-2956 GCA_043746065.1 Bacteroidota bacterium
CGTTGATAACGTTTGTGGGCCTGCGGAATAAGATGGGGGCATACCACCACCTACTTTTATTCTAGAATTAAAATAGGCACTTTTTCCACCATCTAGGTAGTTTTTTATAGCCGTATAATTTGAATAATCTATGTATCCTGACGGAACATGGCAAGTAGGTATAGCACAATTTTTATTTATAATAGGTACAATTTGCTGTGCGTATTTTACACCTGTTGTGCAAGTATCAACACTACCAGCTGGTACTGAACTTAGCTGTTGTAATTTACCCACATCTTTTGTACAGCTAAAAAATGTTGTTAATACTGTAGTTAAGCCAATAATTTTAAATAAACTTTTTATCATATATTAATTATTAATTGTTTTAATAGTAAACATATCTTCGTAGTTATCGGCAATTTTTTTAGATTCGATACCTGGAGCTGCTACAAAGTTAGTTGTAACAAATTTAATATTATTTGGCAAATTAAACCACTCTAAAATATTACAATTTATATATATAGTTGGGCTATGTTCTGAATTAACATTTGCCGTAGTATTATTAAAATTAAGGTTTGCGTATTTTATAACATTGTTATGGCCAGTAAAACCAACCGTTTGAAAAACAATGGCATTATTTTGACCTGTACTTTGGGGCGATGTACCAATTAACGAACCCATTATGTAGCCCGTATCCCAATCCCAAAACATACCATTAGCAGGGTCTAAGTCGCCAGTTTGTGCACCCGAACAACATTTAGCCGAATCTACTCCAATTACATAACTAATTGCTTTGTAATTACCTTGGGGCACATTGTTTAAGGTTAAATTTAAACTTGTTGGTTTAGCTTGGTTTATTAAATGATAGCTATTTTCTTCAACAAAAATGCTACCATCATTTTTAATAAGTTTAATATTGCTTATGTAATATTTTAATGCAGTTAATTTAAAAGTATCGTTATTTAATGTAAGGTAATTTTTAGTGTTTAGTGTGAGAGGCTCGTTTCCTACCACATTTTCAAAGGTAACGTTTACTGTGCCATATTTAGGTTGGGGCACTGTTTTTGTATCTTTTTTACAAGCTGCAAAAAGTAATAAAATAGGTAATAAGTATGTAAATAGGTTTAATTTCAATTTAGTTGTTATTATTTTTTAAATGATGTTTGGTACTGTCAGTTTTTCTTTTTTGATTTAGTAAACATACTATTTAAGTAATAAAAAAAGAGCCAAAGAAAAAATCTTTGGCTCTAATTTAGTGATTATTATTCTACAATTATTTTTTTAGTAACTGTATTTTTACCGTTGCTTATTTTTACAAAATACATACCTGTGTAAGCATTTTTTAAATCAAGGGCTATTTTATTTTCGCCAACAATACTGTTGTAAGTACTGTTTAATATTGTTTTTCCAACAACATCAATTACGCTAACAGTAAGGTTTTCGTTGCTATATCCTGTATAAGAAATAGTAGCTGCATTTTTTGCAGGATTAGGATAAATAGAAATTCCGTTTTCTGATGAAAGCGCTTGCTCATTTATACCTACTGATATTGAATTACAAACAAAACCTGAATTTACTTGTCCACGTATTTCGCCACCTGCATTTGCAGCAGTGTGTGCATTTACGTATATAGCATTAGTGTTAAAGTTAGTAGAGCTTGTAGTTGTAAATGCGGTTGCATCAGTACTTTTCCAATACAAAAACGCACCATTGTTTGAATAAGATGGCGATAAATCGTATGCTACACCACCAGCAACACCTACTAAACCATTGTGTAAGTGAATAGCGGTTACTGAAGCTGAAACGGCAGTAACTAACATAATGTGAGCATTATCTTGGTTTCTATCAATAGAAACAATACCCGAACCTTTACCAGTTGTAGTAACTGCTGGTACTTCTTGTGCACCATCCATGCTAAAAGTAAAACCTTCACGCATTACACGATAAACTTGTCCTCTAATTTCTCCACCACCATTTGCGGCAGTATGAATATTTACATACACATTACCCGATAACATATTGTTAACTAAAACGCTAGTTAAAGATGCACCAGTAATTGTACCTGTAATAATATTACCAGTTGCATTAGCTAATGTAGCAGCAACACCACCAGCAACACCAACAGCACCATTATGTAAATGAGCAGCAGTAGCAGCACCACTTAAACCATTAGTATATACCCAATAGAAAAGTGAATCCATTGTTGTATTTAATCTTAAACTAGCAACGCCTTTAGCTGTTGTAGTTACAGCTGGCACTTCTTGTGCACCTGATAACCAAGCATCAAAAGCAATTTTATCGTCTTTTTTTAATTGCGCTCTAATTTCGCCACCACCATTTGCAGCAGTATGTATATTTAAATAAATGTTACCAGCTTGTAATGAAGCTACAACACCTGCTGAAGGAGTAAATGAACCTACTAAAGTATTACCACTAATAAAAGTAGTTAAATCTTGAGCCACACCACCAGCAACACCAACTGCGCCTGTATGTAAATGGGCTGCAGTAATTGCACCGCTTAAACCATTAGCAACAACATAAAAATTTACAGTACCACCATGTTTTGCAACATTAAATACGGCATAACCATTAGCTGTTGTAGTAACCGCTGGAACTTCTTGTGCACCATCTAAAGCACCAACATAAGCAGCATCCGATTCTAAAATAATTTGACCACGTAACTCGCCACCTGCATTAGCTGTTGTGTGAATATTAATGTATGTTAAACCTTTTAACATAGTTGATTTTAAAGAAGCTGATAAAGCTGTACCTGTAATTGTAGCCGAAATACGGTTACCTACAACATAAGGGCTAAGATCTAATAACACACCACCAGTTGTACCTGCAGCTCCAGAGTGAATGTGTGCACCACCTTGAGGACCACTTAAACCGTTAAATGTACCATTAATACATAAGGTATCGCGGGTACTGTTTAATAAGAAACTGGTAATACCAGTTGCATTATTTGTTAAACTTG
>JAYTRS010000499.1:0-2935 GCA_043746065.1 Bacteroidota bacterium
CGCGTACTTGTACTACTGGACCTTTTTGAAAAAATAAACCCGCCATTTCTACTACTTCTTGTAAGGAGCCACCGCCATTATCGCGCAAATCGAGAATTAAGCCTTTTACGTTTTGTTTTTTTAATTTCTCAATTTCTTTACGAATATCTTGCGAGCAATGGTGGGCGCCGTTACGCGTAAAATCGGTATAAAACGAGGGTAAATAAATATAACCTGTTCTGTTTTTATTATCTAACAAAGCGCTTTTAGCAAAGGTTTCTTCAATTTCAATCACGTCGCGAATAATAGGAATTACTTTTATAGAGTTATCGCTTTTTTTAACGGTTAAACGCACTTCGGTACCTTTTTTACCTTTTATTAAATCAATGGCATCTTCCATATCCATATTGGTAATATCAACAGGTTCGGCAGTACCTTGGGCTACTTTTATTATATCATCGCCAGCTTTTAACTCGCCTTGTTTAAAACTTGGGCTACCTACAATAATTTCACTAATTTTTAATATACCATCTTTTTGCGATAAGCGCGCGCCAATACCTTCAAACTGGCCACTCATACTTTGGTCAAATTTCTTTTTATTTTTAGGAGCAAAGTATTCGGTATGCGGGTCGTAAACACCAGTTACTGCATTTGCAAATTGTTCAAACCTATCACGCGCCGAAATTTTACTTAAACGTTTAAACCAATCTTCGTTTGCTTTTAACGTTTTACGACGGGCATCAACCTCAACACTATCAAATAATTTTATTTTTACAGTTGTATCTTTTTTCTCAATAGCTTTTTCTTGTTTTACTAACTGCTCATCAATACGCGATAAAACCTGGTACTTAATCATTTTTTGCCACTCGGCTTTTAAGTCGGCTTCGGTTTTGGCGTAGTGTGCTTTTTCGCCATCGGTTTCGTACTCATCGTTAGCTTTAAAATCAAGTGGCGAAGCTAAAATTTCTTTGCTCCAGTTTTCTTTTTCTTTAATACGTTTAGTAATTAGTTCAATCGATTTTTTATAAAAATCGTGGTGTTGATTTAGTATTTGGTCATCAATATCTCTGCGGTACTTTGCCAATTCGTCTACATCGCTTTGTAATAAAAACTTTTTGCTAAAATCTAATCGCTTTATATATAAATCAAAAACCTTTTCGCTAAAAGCATCATCAACCTTTAATGGCGAATAATGGTTTTGATTTAAACTACCAAAAAGTAATTCGAAAATAACATCGTTTTTATCAAACACATATTTAACAAGTGTAAACGATGATAGTATAACTACACTAAAAATTAATAGTGCTTTTTGGGGAATTTTAGATGTTACTGTTTGCATATAAATGATATTACACAAATTTAATTTTAAAATAGCACATTGTATAGTATTGCAACATGTTTTTTTAGCGAATTGACCACTAATAGAATTAAATTTTGTTAAATAGAAGTTGTTTAAAATTATTAGTATAATTACATACAATATGATACTTTTGTGCAATAAATAAAGATTATGAGCCAGGTTAAAATAGTTTTAGACAGTACAAAAGCCCTTATGGAAAAGGCTATTGAACATTTAGAAAGCGAATTACAAAAAGTGAGGGCAGGTAAAGCAAACCCAGTGATGTTAGAAAATGTGATGGTAGATTATTATGGTAGCAGAGTAACCATTAGTAATTGCGCTAGTGTTAATACGCAAGATGCTCGTACACTTGTGATACAACCTTGGGAAAAAACGATGCTTACACCTATTGAAAAGGCAATACAAGCAGCCAATTTAGGATTTAATCCACAAAACGACGGTGTGATTATACGTATAGTGGTGCCGCCATTAACCGAAGAACGCCGCCGCGATTTAAGTAAAACTGCTAAAAGTTTGGGCGAAGATGCTAAAATTGCTACTCGTAATTTACGTAAAGATGCAATGGAGCAAATTAAAAAAGCACAAAAAGATGGTTTGCCCGAAGATGAAGCGAAAGATGGCGAAGCAAAAATACAAACGCTGACTGATACCCATGTTGCTAAAATTGATAAACATGTAGAACAAAAAGAAAAAGAAATTATGACTGTTTAAAAAATTTATATCATCACAAAAAAAACCGTTTCACTACTGAAACGGTTTTTTTTTATTGTTGTAAATAATAAACTTTAGTGTCAAGCTTTTAATTATTGATCAAACTTATTGTAGCCTGCTGGCACTTGTAAATTAGCATCATCGGGTGCTGTTTTGTTTATTTTTGTAACTTCTAATCTGCTAATCATTTTAGCATCACTTATATGTTTTTCCTCGCTTAAAAGTGGCATACTACCTTCTGGTAAACCTTCAATTTTGCCATAATAAATACTTTGTTTATCTTTTCTATTCCACAATTTTATCATTTGTGCAAAAAACGTAAATTTTTCAGTTGTTATCCAATACGTAATTATTGTATTTTCTTCTTTATTTTTTACAACATACTCGGTACAATTAATATTTTGTATTTTTTTGGTGGCGCCTTTTGTAACTTCGCAAGTACCCAAAATTATTGGTGGTGTTTCGCTTTTGCTAGTTCCCCATACTTTACGTTTTGGGTTTACCCATCTAATCACATTGGTATTAAAATCAAAAATAAAACTACCTGATATGCCTCCGTTTTTTTTATCGTAATTATCTAATTTTACAACTTTATCTTTAACGTAGTAAACGTTTTTAGTGGTATCTTTTGTATTAGCATTTGTAAACTCTATACTTCCATTAAAATTTTGTGCATTAGCAATTATGCCTGAACAAAAAATGGCTGATGCTACTAATATTTTTTTCATATACATTTATATTTATTATATTTAAGAATATAAATTTATGTATTTTAATAAAACTACAAACATAAATGCAAAATAATTTACAAAATTTAGGAAAACAGGGCGAAGAAATAGCTAAAAACCACCTAATAAATACTGGTTACGCCATTTTAGAAACTAA
>JAYTRS010000500.1:0-9136 GCA_043746065.1 Bacteroidota bacterium
AGGAACAACAGGCGTTGGTAAAACCGAATTAGCAAAGGCTTTGGCTGAATTTTTGTTTAATAACGAAAATGCCATGACGCGAATTGATATGAGTGAATATCAAGAACGTCATGCCGTAAGCCGTTTAATTGGTGCACCTCCAGGTTATGTGGGTTTTGAGGATGGCGGACAATTAACAGAAGCGGTTCGTCGTAAACCTTATAGTGTTGTGTTGCTGGATGAGATTGAAAAAGCGCATCCCGATGTATTTAATATTTTATTTCAAGTGCTTGATGACGGACGATTAACCGATAATAAAGGGCGTGTGGTTAATTTTAAAAATACTATTATTATTATGACGAGTAATATTGGCTCGCACATTATACAAGATAATTTTGAAAAATTAACGGTTGCAAATAAAGATGAAGTATTAGCAAAAACTAAAAGCGAAGTATATGATTTACTAAAAAAATCTATTCGCCACGAGTTTTTAAACCGTATTGATGAAGTGATAATGTTTGAACCTTTGAGCCGAGAAGATGTTACAAATATTGTAAATATTCAATTTGCCCAAATTAAACAGCGTTTGGCGGCACAAAATATGAGTTTATCTATTACCAACGAGGCGATAGATTGGTTGGCACAATTAGGTTACGACCCTCAATTTGGCGCACGCCCGGTAAAACGTGTTATTCAAAAACAAATTTTAAACGAATTAAGTAAACAAATATTGGCTGGTACGGTAAACAAAGACAAGGAAATAATTGTAGATATGTTTGAGAAGACGTTTGTGTTTAGGAATTAAACTACCACTTTTTTATTTATTATTTGATTGTACACTCCGTCCCAAAGTTCAATACGTTTTTGTAGGGCCTCAAGGGTAGCGTTCTCTGCTTCTTGCCAAAACTGTTCATTTGTACCACAAAGGTTGGCTGTCATTTGTAAGGCTAAATGGCTATGATGGTCGCCATCAACTTCTATATGGCGTTCTAAATAATATTTAAATACTGAAATATTATTAGGAAAATTTTTATGAATATCGTTTACTATCGCGTGAAACATACCTGGAATAAGGTCTTCGCGCCCAAAAGTAAAAATGGCAGCTTGTAAATAAACTTTATTACTATTAATAGTTTTAAATGTAAAATCAACAAAGCGTTGGGCTTGTATTGGTGCTTTTGATGTATGAAAAGCTAAATTAAAATCATTATTATCTTTTAATACATGTATAAATTTTTCAATTTGAAGAGTATCTGCTCCGCTTTGTTGCATAGCGTTTAAATACAATTCAAAATGGCTTTTACGATTACCAAAACTATCTACATCACTTTCTTCGCCTACAACTATTTCGTTAATTAAATGTCTGGTATCTGCCAAGCCTTTTGGGAACCAGGGCACAGTGGTACACGTTAAATTATTTTGTAAGGCCTTTAATAGCGACATAAAATCCCAAACCGCAAAAATATGGTACTGCATAAAAATCTTTAAATCATCAATCGTATTTATTGCCGAATAAACTTTGTGATTTATAATTTGTTGTCTTAAAGGTTCAATTACTTTTTTAATTTTTTCAATATGGTTGTTCATACGTTGTGATTTGATAAAAAAAAAACTCTTAACCAAACGTTAAGAGTTTTTTTTAATTAGGTTAAATTACTAATTAGTGTTTTTTACCTGGTTTTACTTTAGCTAATGAATCAGCCATGTGAATTGAATCAGCTTTAGCTTTTTCAGCAGCAGCAGCCATTTCAGCAGTTTTAGCAGCTTCAGCTTCTACAGCAGCAATTGAATCTTGTTTCATTTTGTCTACAGCAGCAATTGAATCTTGTTTTGCTTTTTCTTTAGCTTCAACTTCTTCTTTAGATGGACCACAAGCTACAAAAGTAGCAGATAATGCAGCGATAGCTACGATTGATAATACTTTTTTCATTTTAGTTGTTTTTATGTTTTTTATAAATTTGGCACAAAAATAGTATTATTTTTATTTAAAAGCCAAAAAAAAACAAAAAAGGTTAATTTTTTTTAACAATTTACCAAGTAATTAACAATTCAACTATTATTTAGTGCTAATTTTGGGTTTTAATTATGTATAAACTTTTAAAATTTTTTTTATTTAAAATCAATCCCGAAAAGGCACACCATGTCACATTTTCGATTATAAAATGGACGAATTATATACCTTTTTTTAATTTTTTTAGTAAAAAAATATTCGTTGTTAATCATCCAAAACTTAAAAAAACTGTTTTTGGTTTAGATTTTAAAAATCCAATAGGCTTAGCTGCTGGTTTAGATAAAGATGCTCTTGTTTTTAACGAGTTGGGTAATTTTGGCTTTGGTTTTATTGAAATTGGCACCGTTACGCCCCAACCCCAATTGGGTAATGATAAACCTCGTTTGTTTAGGTTGCCAAAAAACGAGGCTTTAATTAACCGAATGGGTTTTAATAACCAAGGTGTAATGGAGGCCGCAAAAAAATTAAGAAATAGAAAAGATAAATCTCTTATAATTGGTGGAAACATTGGTAAAAATAAAGTAACAGACAATCAACATGCAGTTGACGATTATGTTATATGTTTTAATGAACTGTTTGACGTTGTAGACTATTTCGTAGTAAATGTTTCTTCTCCCAACACCCCAAATTTAAGAGATTTACAAGAAAAAGAACCTTTAACTAATTTATTAAATACGCTTCAAACGCTTAATTTTACTAAACAAAAGCCAAAACCAATTTTATTAAAAATTGCTCCAGATTTAACGAATACACAATTAGATGATATTATAGATATTGTAAAAATTACCAAAATTGCAGGTATAATAGCAACAAATACTACCATTAGCCGCGATGGGTTAAATTATGAAACAACAGAGATTGAAAAATTTGGTGCTGGTGGACTTAGTGGTTTGCCTTTATCAAAACGAAGCACAGAAGTGATACGGTATTTAAAACACACCTCAAATAATGCTTTTCCTGTAATTGGTGTGGGTGGAATACACAGTGTGGAAGACGCACTCGAAAAATTAACTGCAGGAGCTGATTTAATTCAACTTTACACTGGTTTTATTTATCATGGCCCAAAATTGATTAAAGACATTAATAATGCAATTATAAATGGAAAATAGTTTTTATATAATTACAACTTTTACATTGTATTTGTTTTTTGTCATCATAAAATTTTAATAAACATTAATTTCGTTAAAACAATTACAAAATGATTAAACTAACCGAATGTCCGCGCGATGCCATGCAAGGCATTAAAGACTTTATACCTACCCAAAAAAAAGTAAAGTATATTAACCAATTATTAAACGTTGGCTTTAATACTATTGATTTTGGAAGCTTTGTATCTCCAAAAGCTATACCACAATTGCAAGATACGGCTGAAGTTTTAAAACAATTAAATTTAACTGCTACCAAAAGTAAATTATTAGCCATTGTTGCCAATACGCGTGGTGCGCAAGATGCTTGTGCTTTTGATGAAATAAGTTATTTAGGTTTTCCATTTTCTATTTCCGAAACCTTTCAGCAACGAAATACCAATTCGTCTATTACTGAATCATTATTGCGGGTAGAGGAAATTCAAAGTCTATGCATAAAACACAACAAACAATTAGTAGTTTATATTTCAATGGCATTTGGCAATCCTTATGGCGATGTTTGGAGCCCCGAAATTGCAATAAATTGGTGTAAAGAATTGCAACAAATGGGTATTGAATTTTTACCATTGGCAGATACCATTGGTTGTTCAACGCCGCAAAACATTACCCAACTATTTACGGCCTTAATACCTGAATTTAAAAATGTAGAATTTGGTGCGCATTTACATTCAACCAAACAAAAAAGTTTAGAAAAAATTATTGCAGCATACACTAGTGGTTGCCGTAGTTTTGATGTTGCCATACACGGCTTTGGTGGTTGCCCAATGGCAGCCGACGATTTAACGGGTAATATTGCAACCGAAGATGTAGAAAGTTTTGCAATTACAAATAGCATAAATTTAAATTTAAATAAAGAGGAGTTAGAAAAATGCTATTCTGCTAGTTGGGATATATTTAATAATTATCATTAAGTAAATTGTTAAATACTTTGTAGATAAAAATAAAGCAGCCCTATACTTTATGCTTTTTTTGATACATATATTTAAACTATTATCTTAAACGTAAAAAACATAGCTTTTAATTACCCCAACCAAACCTATTTTAAGGGCTTATCAAACATTTCGTTTCAATTAAACAAAGGTCAAATACTTGCCCTTGTTGGTAAAAGCGGCAGTGGTAAAACAACCTTAATGAAATGCATTTACGGTTTAGAAGATTTACAAAGTGGAGAAGTATTTATAGCAGGTGAGCGAGTTTTAGGACCTTCCTATCATCTTATTCCGGGTCATCAAAACATGAAATTGGTAAGCCAAGATTTTTATGTATTAGATAACCACACCGTTGAAGAAAATATTTTTGATAAATTAATTGGTTATAAAAACGAACATAAACAAAAACGCGCCAATAAACTTTTAAAATTATTAGATTTATTGGCTTTACAAAAAACAAAGGCACGTTTTTTATCAAGTGGGCAAAAGCAGCGTGTAGCTATTGCCCGAGCCTTAGCCGTTATACCCAATGTATTGTTGTTAGACGAGCCCTTTAGTAACTTAGATATGATTTTGTCCGATAAATTATTTGCCTTTGTTACTGCCGAAGTTAAAAAAAATAAAACGGCCGTTATTTTAATAACCCACATTGCCGAAGAAGCTCTTAAATATGCCAATAGTATTGCAGTAATGGATAATGGTAAAATTATACAACTGGGCGAAAAATGGAATGTATATTACCAACCAAAAAATACAAAACTAGCAGGTTTGTTGGGTAATTACAGTGTTGTTAAAGCTATAGATTTAGACAAAAAATCGACACTTAAATTAAAATCTAAATTAGTAATTAGACCAAATAAATTTACACAGGTACAAAAAAATCAAAATTACGATGTAGTGGTAACTGTTACCAATTGTACATTTAATGGTAAATGCTTTGAAGTATTAGCGCAAACCATAAACGAAAATTATTTAATTTTTTATGCAACCAACTCCTTAACCGTTGATGATAGGTGTTGGTTAAAAATTAACTAAATTTTAAATTACTATACAGCACTTAATTTAAAATCGTAACCTTCCATAATTTGGTTACAAAGCAATTTTTTACAGGCTTCATCAACTTTTGCTTTGGCGGCATTTTCGGTGTCGGCTTCAATTTCTAAAGTAATATGTTTACCAATACGTACGTTTTCAATTTCGGCTAGGCCTAAGTTTTTCATAGAGCCTGTAACGGCTTTTCCTTGTGGATCTAACAATGCTTTTAGAGGCATTACATTTATGTTTGCTATAAATTTCATATGTAGAATTATTGATTTTTAGTTGTCAGATGGTTTAGCCTTTTCTTCATTAGTGTTTATTTGCAATAAACGATTTGTCTGTGGCTATTTCATTTGTTTAAATTATTTTTTAATTAATTATGCTTTCTTTTTTTGAAAAACAATAAATAGGTTTCCAAAAAAATCTAATACTTTTTTAAATGTATCAAAGTAAAGAGTAACCATTAGGGTTAAACTCATTAACCATATCACACAAATATTAAACCAAAAGGTGCTAAAATAAGTGCCAAATAGGTTTTTGCGTGGAGCATAAAAATGCGCACTTCCTATTTTAGATTCAGTAGGGTCGGCAAAAATTGGGTCAACGGTTTGTATAAACCTTCCGTCTTTTTCCAAGCATTTTTCACCACTTATATCGTTTGCATTTCTTACGGCTTGAGTTAAGTATTCGTTTTCGTAGTTATCGCGTAAAGCAACAATATCATTTGTTTTTTTAATTTTAATAGTTAAGTCATCAGCATCTTTACGCGCTTTTTTATCAATATTATTATAGCGTTCTTTTAAAGCTTCTATGTAAGTAAATATATCTTTAGCTACAGCTGAATTAAAATCTTTAGTATTTAATTTGTTTAAAAACTCGCATTTAATGTTTTTAAATAATTTATTTTCCTTTGTTAATTCGGTTTTAAGAAGTGTTAAATCGGTTTCGTATCTTGCAATAGACATGCCTTCTTTTAAACCACTTTCTATTTTATTTACTTTGGCTTGTATTTTTTGGCGCCAATAATCTTTTTTATAACTGGCTACGCTTATACTTTTATCAAAACGATAAAATTGTTTCTCATACTCATTTTCTTTATACTGGTTTACAGCTAAGGCTTCGTATGCCCAGCGGCTTGCCATCATTTCGCCTACTACTGGCACGCTACCTTGTTTGGCTAATAAAGGATTTAGTTTATCAAATTTTACAACTACACCAGCTAATAATAATTGAGGTATAATTAAAAATGGAATTAAAATATAAATGGTTACGGCACTATTAAAAGCGCTACTAATGTTTAACCCCAACATATTTGCAAAGCAACTAGTAGTAAATAGTACCATCCAATAATCGCAGTACATGCCTTTTACACCTAATATGGAGTTACCAACTATAACAAAGGTAAGTGTTTGCACAGCAGATAAAGAGAACATGATGATTATTTTACTCCACAAATAACTGCTTTTACTTAGATTTAAAAACGATTCGCGTTTGCGTATTTTTCGGTCGCGAATAATTTCTTCGGCACTAACCGTTAAGCCTATAAACAAAGCTACTACCACACTCATAAACATATAAGCGGGTACGTTTTCATTTTCTCTAAAAATGTAGCCTTTACTGTTTTCGGCATCGGTATTAAAGTAACGTACTAAAAAGGCGAGTATAAAAGCGAGTAGTGGAGCTTCTATAAAACTAATTAACATATACTGTGTGTTGGTTAATTTACTTTTTACATCGCGCGTAATAAATACTTTAAATTGCTTTAAAATATTTGGTATTTTAAAAATACTTTCGGGTATTTCGGTATGCTTTTTTTCGGAGTGAATATTGCTTTCTATTAATTCTTTATAATGCTCATTCCACTCTACAGGCTTGGTTTTACGAGTATAAGTAATGTTTCCGTATTCATCTAATACTTTACTTTCAATAATATTAAAAATTTGTTCGGGGTTTACGTTACCACAATAACCGCACTCACTTTCTTCGGCATTAACGTGGTTTACTAAGCGTTTAAAATAACTCACGGCATCAACTGGGTTGCCATAATAAATGGGGTATCCGCCCACATCTAAAATCATTAGCTTATCAAACATTTTATAAATTTCGGATGATGGCTGATGAATTACTACAAAAATTAATTTCCCTTTTAAAGCTAATTCTTTTAAAAGATCCATAATGTTTTCAGAGTCGCGAGACGATAAACCCGATGTGGGCTCATCTACAAATAAAACACTTGGCTCTCTAATTAACTCTAACGAAATATTTAAGCGTTTACGTTGCCCACCACTAATGGTTTTTTCTAAAGGAGACCCTACTTTTAAATGACGGGTTTCGCTTAAGCCAATATCGGCCAATAGGCTGTTACAACGTTTGCTAATTTCATCATCGGATAAATTACCAAAGCACAATTTAGCGTTGTAAAATAAATTTTCGTAAACGGTTAATTCTTCAATCAATAAATCATCTTGGCTAACGTGCCCAATTACACCCGCAACAGCTTCTTTTTCGGTATGAATGTTTTTGCCATTTATTTTTACCGAACCACCACTTGGGGTTTCCATACTATTTAAAACGTTAAGCAAGGTGCTTTTACCTGCACCCGAACCGCCCATAATACCTATTAGTTTACCACTTTCTTCGTTAATATTAACGTCGCGTAAACCTAATTTACCACCTTTAAATTTGTATTCTAAATTTTTTACTTCAAAGGTAATTTTGGTTTGCGTTTCATCGCTTAAAAAACGTCCAATAACATCACTATAATAAATTGGTTTTATTTTACTTGAACGAATGGATGAACCTGGGGTAAAAATGTGTACACGTTCGCTTGAAATACTTTGCCCGTTTAATTGCAACTCCATATTACCATAAATGCGTAAAACATACATGGCAACGCTTTGTATTTGTATAATACGCACGTCTTTTGTCATTGGTTCGCAATAAATATGCTTGCAATTGTTTTGATAACCCAACTCTTGGTTACTAATGGTTAAAATATTTGGCGTGTTGGGTATTACATCTAATCCATCTTCAATAAAGGATTTTAAGGCGTTAAATTCTTCGGTTGGTATGTTAAATGTTTCGGCAACGGTAACTACAAACTCGTTTTCTTGTTCGCTAATTTCGTTGCTTGAGTAAATAAATTCTAACAAACGCACCAGTACAATTACTTTTTGAGGTTGCTCTAATTCTTGATTTATTTGGGTACAAATTTTTAATACTTTAACCGAGTTTAAAGAAGTACGTTTTGCTGCACCTTCTTTTTTCTTACTGGCGCTTTGGCTGGCTTCAATATACTCATCAAATATTTTAAGGTAAGTATCAACTTGATCGGCACTTAATTGTTGTTTTAAAAAGGATAGTACAATTTGGCGCCCAGTATTATTAATGCCATCTACTTTGGCAATAATAGAAAACATTTGCATTAGGGCTCTTAGTATTCGTTCACTCATAGTTTTAGTTTTTTTGTTTAGTTTTTTTTATGTCAATACTTTCGTAAAAACATTTGGCAAGTTGTTTTACCTGGCTGCAATCTTGCTTTGAATAAAGGGTTTCGGCTTTGCCAAAAACAATGGCTGTTAATCCGTCGTCTTTTAAGGTGCCAATGTAATTTTTCCAAATTTCAATAACGTAATAACCAGTATTTTTATCTAATTGATACTGCTTGGTATCTTTAGCATAGTAGCTTTTTTCGCTAGATTTTAGTTCGAGTACATCAATTTTACCAAAGTATAAATTTTCGGTTACAATAAGTTTTAGGTAATATTTATTGTTATCGCTTTTATACAAAAAAAAGTTACTGTTATTTTTAAATGTTGTTTGAAGGTAATGGGCGTTTATGGTTTTATTTTCTTTAGGAATGGTAACTGTATCGGGTTTAAAAGTACATTCGGTTTGACTTTTTACTGTTGTAAAACCCAGTAGTAGCGGTAAAGCAATTATAAAATGTTTAAAATTCATTTTTAAGGAAACTAATATACAAAAAACATTTTAAACACAGTTTTTTTTTAAATAATTATAAGTGTAATTTAATT
>JAYTRS010000501.1:0-25534 GCA_043746065.1 Bacteroidota bacterium
TTATTTTTAGAGACTCTCTTTCGATCGAATTACAAACATCGAATAATAATATGATAAATTCTACCGACCTTCAGTTGGCTTATAAAAATCTACATAACCAAATTTCTCAAAAAATCAGCAATACTGATAAATTTATTTATGTTTACTTAGTAGATATTTATGCTATACGCAAAAATCAAAATTCGATAATCTTAAAAGTAAACTTAATCGCTTTTGTATCCCAAACCAGCCATAAAATATCAACGATAACCTCTAGTGCAATATGGAGCACAACTGAATCCAACTTTAATTTGTTATGTAACCCCAGCGGTCCAGATGCCGCAGTACAGGTAAACGCAGAATTAAATCTCAATATTCCTCATGGGGGTAGAAATTGTTATTGGGTCAATCTATCAACATATTCATATAATAATTCTAGTGGCTCATACTCAAGTTATCTTTTTTACTGGACAACTTATAATTCATCAAATATCTGTACAAATCCAGCAATTACACTTAGTGTATCACAACAAAATGCTTATGTTAGTAGTGCTTATAGTCTAGCAAACAGCGTTGTTTATTGGGGTCAACCTGACTTTGCAGATTTTAAAATACTTCCTTATTATCAAATCGGCTCATACAATTACACATCCCCTTATAAATTATATTGGAACTTGAACTTTACTAAAGGGCAATTTATATGTCCATAAAGGCAAATTAGTTGGTGTTTTTAACCTTATGTATGTTTTTTTAATATATAGAGTTAAATTTTTAATAAGAGTTTTTGTTTTTTAGAAAGGCTAGTAACTACTAATTCATACGAATCATCAATCCAACCTAAAATAAGTTTTTTTGAAACAATGCCGTTGCAAATAATGGTATTCCAATGGGCTTTGTTCATGTGGTAGCCGGGTAAAACACAGCTATACGTTTCACGTAACTCTATTGCCTTTTGTGGTAAACATTTAGCATTAAACTGCAAGGGATTTAAGTTTATATTTGCTAATAAAAACATCTTTCCACCCACTTTAAAAACCAAGGTGTTGTTATCAAACGGAAAGCTCTCGTTTACAGCTGTTTTTTTTAAGCAATACTCTCGTAATTCTTCTATATTCATTGTTTTTTGTTTTATCAAAAATAAAAAACAATCTATAAATTTATAAAAACTTTTTACACAAAAAAGCTAAAAACTTACCAGATATACAAAAATACCTACCACTTATACAATGGCAGTATGTTTATTCAATAAAAAGTAAAATATTTGTATCAAATTAACGTTAATCATTCAAAATAGATTTTTACTTCAAAAACTATTTACTATGTTTGGCATCTAATTAATTTAAAACTTAACTAACAATAAAAAATAAAACAAAATGAGCACAAAAAAAACATCGGGAGGTTTCCCACTAATTGTTTCAGCATTAGCAATCGTTATCTGTATTGTATTAGGCTGGGCTATTTACAAAACAATTTTAGGCTCCGCTTCAAACTTTGAAGGTGGCGATTCTGAAAAAGGTCATCCACACAACATTTTGGGCACCATGTACAAGGGCGGATTTATTGTACCTATTTTAATTGGTTTTTTATTAACCGTTATTACTTTTGCTATTGAGCGTTTTATTACTATTATGAAAGCTAATGGTGCTGGCGCTACTGATAAATTTGTTGCTAAAATTAAAACCTTAATTGGTAGCCACGATTTTGAAGGTGCAATTGCAGAATGCAACAAACAAAAAGGTTCGTTAGCAAACGTAGTACACGAAGGTGTTTTAAAATATCAATTTGTTAAAAACGATACTCAAATGGATAAAGAAGCAAAAGTGGTTGCTATTCAAAAATCTATTGAAGAGGCTACTTCTTTAGAGTTACCAATGTTATCAAAAAACATGGTGGTAATTTCTACAATGGCCTCTATTGGTACCCTAGCGGGTTTAATTGGTACGGTTGTAGGTATGATTCGTGCCTTTGCCGCTTTATCTGCTGCTGGTGCGCCTGATACATCTGCCCTTGCAACTGGTATTTCTGAAGCCCTAGTAAACACATTAGTTGGTATCTTAACTTCTGCTTTAGCAATTATATTTTATAACTATTTTAGTAATAGAATTGACCAAATTACGTATTCTATGGATGAGGCTGGAATGTCTATCATTCAAGAGTTTCAATCATCAGGAAAGTAGGAGAAAGTTTTTAGTTCTTAATTTTTAGTTTTTAATAAATATTCTGTTAAAAACTAAACAATCAAAAATTAAAAACTATTAAAAACTAAACACTTACAACTAAAAACTAATTATATATGTCAAAAAAACCATCAAAAGGAGGAGCCCCAGCGTTAGACATGACGCCCATGGTAGATTTAGCCTTCCTACTGGTAACATTCTTTATGTTAACGGCATCGTTTCGTATGGCTGAGCCTGTTGTGGTTGATCCCCCTTCCTCTATTGGTATGGTTGATTTACCCGACAATCACATTATGGTTACTATTGATGATAAAGGACGTGCCTTTTTTGGCATTAGTAATTCATCCGCCAAAATGAGTGCCCTACGCGAAATGGCAGCCAAATACAAAGTAGGCTTTACCGAACAACAAATTGTAAAGTTTAGCGGTTTGCCAAGCTTTGGCGTTGATATAAAAGATTTACCAAAATATATTGATACTAAAGAAGATAAACGTAGCGCTTTTCAACCACAAAAAGGCGTGCCTTTAGATACTATTATACCAAACAACCAATTAAAAGATTGGATTGCCATTGGTGGTAAAGAAGCCGTTAAAATGTATTTAGATGCCAAAGAAAAAGCAGCAACTGCGGGTGGCGAGTTTAAAGCCGAAAAACCACGTTATGCTATAAAATGCGCAGCAACTACTAAATACATTTACGTTAAAGATGTTATTAAGGCTTTTACCGATTTAAAAATATATCAGTTTAACCTTATTACATCGCTTGAAGGCGGCGGAACAGTAATTGAACCCACAAAATAAAATAATTATTAATGTTAAGTTTTTAATATAAAACCTATTAAAAACTAATCACTAAAAACTAAATTGTATGGCAGAAATATCAGATAGTGGTGGCGGAGGCCACAAAAAAGGAGGCAAAAAAAGAGCCAAAAAACAAAGTACGCGCATAGACATGACGCCTATGGTGGATTTAGCATTTTTATTACTAACGTTTTTTGTATTAACCGCTACGTTTAGCAAGCCAAAATCAATGGAATTAACCTTCCCCGCTCCGCCAGACCCAAATATTGTTCAACCCCCAATTAAAAATGGTATTACTTTTTTATTAACAAAAGACGATAAAATTTTTTATTACAAGGGTGAGTTTAGAGCGGCTGACGATGCTAAGGGTTTAAAAACACAATTAGCCGAGCTTAATTTTTCAAAAGAAAGTTTACGTAAATATTTGCTTAAAGAAAGCGAATCCATGCAAGCAAAAGTTATAGCTCTAAAGGCCAAACACGAGGCAAAACAATTAGCCGATACTACCTACAAACGCATGGTGCGCGAGGCAAAAGCATCTAAAGAAACCCCAACTTACCTAATTAAAACCGACGATAAAGCCACTTATAAAAACGTAATTGATATTATTGACGAGTTAAATTACAACGTAGTAGGTAAGTACGTTATGGTAGATTTAATAAAGCCTGAATACGATATGTTAATTGAAAAAGTAGGAAAATAAAAAATTATTTTATGGAATTGTTTAATCCCATACATCTAAATAAAAACGAAAGGAGAAAATTATGTTATTTTTATTAATAGGAATATTTGCAGTTGTTAGTGTAACAATGCTTTTATTAGACCTTAAAACTGGTTGGACAGGCGAAAGCTACGATAGCCGTAACGATGTGGTTTTTGAAGGTAGAAACCAAGAATATGGCGCTTACGAATTACGCCAAAACTACAATAAACGCGTGGTGTTTATTTTAGCAGGTATGATTTTGTTTTCGGTAGCCTTATTTGGTGTTAAAAAATTTATGGATAGGCCTAAATCTGAGGAAGTGGTTGATAATTTAAAAGTGGAGCAAATAGATTTAACGCCGCCACCACCCGTAGAAGAAACGCCACCACCGCCACCACCACCGCCACCACCACCAATGGTAGAAATGATAGCCTTTACCCCGCCCGTAATTAAAGACGATGCTACTGAAGAAGAGCCTCAAAAATTGCAGGAAGAAGTAAAAGAAACCCAAGTGGGCGCTAAAGACCAAGAAGGAGATAAAGATATTGTAGCCCCACCAACCGAAGAAAAAGGACCAGCAGAAACTGCAGCACCAGAAATTTTTACAATTGTGGAAGAGCAAGCTGAATTTCCTGGTGGAATAGTTGCCATGCAAAAATACATGCGTGATAACACTCAATATCCTACAATGGCACGCGAAGCTAGTATTGGTGGTAAATGCTTTTTAAAGTTTGTAGTAAATGAAAACGGAGATATTAGTAATGTTGAGATTTTAAAAGGAGTGCCCGGTTGTGGCGATTGTGATAAAGAAGCTATGCGAGTAGTTAAATCTATGCCAAAATGGAAGGCCGCAAAAATGACTGGACGTAGTGTTAAGTGTTATTTTAACTTGCCATTTAGCTTTAAAATTCAATAATAGTTTTTAAAAATAAATTAAAAAGCCACAACAAAGGTTGTGGCTTTTTTTATTAAATTTATTTACAACAACACGCTGCGTTTAACCAAATAAGTGTATAAAACGGTATCAAAACCTTGGTTAATATCGGCTTCTACAAAATCAATTTCAAACTGCCCACATTTTATTTTTAATGCATTATTAAAATTTGCTATTTGCTGTTGGTACTGTTGTTTTATTTGTGTGGGGTTTAGTTTTATTTCTTCGCCGCTTTCTAAATCAATAAAATGATAGGGTTTATTTTCAAATTCAAAATCTAACTCCTTACTTTTATCTACAACATGAAACAAAACCACTTCGTGTTTTTTATATTTTAAATGTTGTAGCGCTGAAAATAGTTGTTCATTATCAGAATTTGTATCAAACATATCGCTAAAAATTACAACTAACGAGCGTTTATGTATTACCTCAGCTACTTGATTTAGTGCGCTTGTAGCATTAGTAGTTGTAGCTTGGGTTTGGTTTTGTAAAAGTTCTTCTAAGGTATTAAGTATTATTTTTTGGTGCAAAGGGCTTGCCTTGGCGGGATAATGTTTTGTAATTTGATTTTCAAACAAGGTTAAACCAACGGCATCGCGTTGTTGTTTTAGTAATTCGCACAAAGCCGCAGCGGCGTAAACACTAAACGTTAATTTATTAGTAGCTGTATCCTTAGGGAATAGCATACTCCCCGAAATATCAATAACAATTTGACAACGCAAATTAGTTTCTTCTTCGTAACGCTTTATAAATAGTTTTTCGCTGCGGGCAAATAGTTTCCAATCTATATGCCTAGTGCTTTCGCCCGCATTGTACAGCCTATGTTCGGCAAACTCTACCGAAAAACCATGAAAAGGGCTTTTGTGTAAACCAGTAATAAAACCCTCAACTACTTTTTTTGCTAGTAGTTCAAGGTTTTTAAAGGGTTGTATTTGTGAACGATTTAGCGACATATTTGCCTAAAATTACTACATTTTTGTGTTAAAAAACGCTAATTTCGGTTTTTTTAATTATATTCGTAGGGTTATTTAAAATTTTTAAGCCCAAAATATGATAAAATATTTACTTTCTTTTTTATTTATTTGCGTCCTTTTTTTTAAACCCAATGCCCAAGTTGATACAAGCTTTTGGTTTGTAGCCCCTGATATTTCGGCAACAATGGGGCAATCGCCCATAAATTTACACATTCAAACTTACTCTCAGGCAGCTACCGTGTATGTACGGCAACCTGCTAATTTGGGCGGTGTAAATGCTACATTAACCATTCCTGCCAATTCTATTTCGGTATTAAACTTAACAGCTTCTATTACCGCAGTAGAAAGTGCTCCAACAAATACCATTTCTAACAAAGGAATTTATATTAGTGCTACAAATAACGTATCGGCATACTATACCATTGGTGCTGGAAACAATAAAGAAATGATTAGCCTTAAGGGGCAGCGCGCTAAGGGAATAGATTTTTATATGCCTGTGCCCACCACGCTTTTATCGGTTACAACCGTTACCGATGCGGGCGTTGGGTTTGATGTTGTGGCTACAAATACGGGTACCACCACTGTTTTAATTACACCACGCGCAGCTTGTATTGGGCATGCAAAAAATGTAACCTTTGCGGTATCACTAACGCAGGGGCAAACGTTTTCGATGAAAGACAATGGCGTTGTTAATCCTAGCGAATTAGCAGGCTCTATTGTTTCGGCCGATAAACCTATTGCTGTTACTTTAAGCGGAGCGGTTCGTACAACAACTTCTTGTCCATCGTATTTTACTGATCAAATTACTACTAGTGATAATGTTGGCAAAGATTACGTAATTATTAAGGGCGAGGCTACGACGGATGTGGCCTACATTTTAGCTTCTGTAAACTCTACCAGCTTAGCAATAACAAATGCTACAGGTACTGTAAATTGGCTCATTAATAGTGGCGAAACGTATTCAGTAAATATTACATCGCTTACCTACATTAAAACCGATAAGCCTGTGTATGTAATGCATGTAAGTGGCTATGGTTGTAAGTTAAGTGGGGCACAAGTTACACCAGCATATTGCGCAGGGTCGTACACTACAAACTTTACGCGTTTAAGTGCCGATTCGTTAAATTTAAATTTATACACGCGTGCGGGGTACCAAAGCACGTTTACGCTAACAAGCAATGGCTCGCCCCTTACTATTTCACCCGCTAGTTTTACCACGGTGCCGGGTACAAGTGGCGTTTTAGTGGCTGCACGATTATATTTTCCTACATCGGCAATTGCTGTGGGCTCGCATAATGTTTTAAAAAACAGTCAAGATATTTTTGGTTTAGGTGTTCATAATGGAGGTACAGCTGGCGGTAGCGCTTATGCCTACACAACCGAATTTGGTATTAGCACTATTGTAAAAGCAAATGCCCTGCCAACAGCCACAATATGTTCAAACACATCGTTTAACCTAAATGGTTTTGTGGGTGGCGGTCCAATTACTGGAAATTGGTCGTTTAATGGCTTTGGCTCTTTATCTGCGCCAAGCACCTCTATAACAAATAATGTATATACACCCAGCCCAATAGATACAAGTATAAAATCGCCTCCAAGCTTAATTGGTGGGGTTGTAAACATTGTATTAACTACAACGGGTATTTGCCCAAACAAATCAGATACTTTAAAACTATACGTAAAACAAGCGCCAATAGTTACTGCTGGTACAGCTTCTACAATTTGTTCAAACAACCCAACTGTGCAACTTAACGGAAATGTAATTGGAGCAACAACACAAGGTATTTGGAGTATTGTGGCGCCAGCAAACGGCTCGTTTGCCCCCAGTCCTTCGGTTCTCACGGCTTCTTATATTACTTCGAATAGCGACACCGCCCTTAATGTTATAAAAATTGTACTCACCAGTACTAACAACGCAGGTTGTAATGCCGTAACAGATACCATTAAAATTACAATGAACCATGCGCCCATTGTAACCTCAAGCCTAATAAAACCAATTTTAAAGTGTGCGAATAATCCTACCGTGTATTTAAGTGGTACTGTAAGCGGAACTACTACCAGCACTGGTAAATGGACAACCACAGGAACGGGTATTTTTAACCCCAACAATTTATCGTTAATATGTAACTACCTGCCTAGTGCTGGCGATATTGCTGCTGGAAGCGTAAGGATTAAGCTCGAAAGCACCAATAATTTACAATGTAGAAAAGTACAAGATAGTGTTACCGTTATTTTTACTCAACCCGTTACCGTTAATGTGGGAGTAGATGTAAATAGTTGTAAAAATTATCCTATAACCCCTTTAAACGCTGCAATTACTGGCACAGCAACCAACACGGGTATTTGGTATGGTGGTGCGGGTACGTTTACAAATTCAAATACGGCTTTAACCCCTACTTACATTGCCACTGCTGGCGAAGTAGCAACCGGCTTTGTAATATTAACATTTAGCACAACCAATAATGGACTTTGTAATGGCGTATCTGATCAAATTAGAATAGATTATCGGAATAAACCAACCGCTAACTTTAATGTTGGGCCAGTATGTTTAAACCAAAGTAGTGTATTTAATAACAATTCGGTTGACCCATCAGGTGCAGGAATTACAACTAACAATTGGAGTTTTGGCGATGGTGGCACCTCAGCAACTATAAACACAACAAACACCTACTCAACATCAGGAACGTTTACCTCGCAATTAATAGTTATAAACGGTTATGGTTGTAGAGATACAATTCGTAAAACAGTTACTGTTTATCCTTTACCAACACCAAGCATGCAGGTAACTCGCGCTTGTAGCGGGGCTTCGTTACAAATTAACTTTGTTGATTTATCAAGCGTTTCTCCGCCAAGTACCATCCCAACATTGGGCGGTTATTTTTGGGATTTAGGTGGTTTTGGTTCAGCTGTAACTAAAGATACTTCCGTTGTTTTTCCTAATCAAGGGCTTTACAGCATTACTCACATTGTTACTACAAATTTTGGTTGTAGCGCTAGCATTACACAATCAGTAAACATTACGCCTGTTCCATCGGCATCATTTATTCCAGTATATAATAACACACAGGGTTTAGTTTCTGATGTTAGTTTTACCGACTTATCTATTTCTGCCATAAATTGGTTTTGGAATTTAGGAAACGGTTTGGTAAGTAACCAGCAAAACCCAAGCACAAGCTATACTGCAAATGGCACCTACATGGTATCGCTAACCATTGCCGATGCCTTTGGTTGTACAAACACATTTACCTCTACCGTAAAAATTTCAAACGTTGTATCAGAGATTACACAACTAATTCCCAATATTATTTCACCTAATAACGATGGTAAAAATGATATTTGGCGTTTAGATTTTATTAATGTGTATTTCCCTAATGCCGAAATTGAAATTTATAACCGCTGGGGCGAACAATTATTTAAAAGTACGGGTTACTCAAATGCTTGGGACGGTAGTTACAAAGGCAATGCATTGCCTGTGGGCGCTTACTTTTACACCATTAAGTTAAACGACCCAAAAATAACCGAAGTTTATAAAGGAACCATAACACTTATAAAATAATTTTATGACTCTTAAAAAACATATAGTATACCTTTTATTGGTGTTAGCAACCATTACGCAGGCGCAACAACAAACACTATTTACAAATATTTTAGTTAACCAATATTTGTACAACCCCGCTTATGCTGGTGCCTTTAAGGGCAAACAATTTAATATGGGCTACCGCCAACAATGGGCGGGCTTTGATGGCGCACCAAAAACATTTATGTTAAGCGGTTATGGCACTTTAAAAAAGAAACCCAACATGGCTTTAGGGGGCTTAATTACCAACGATAAAAGTGGTTTATTACAACGTACTTCTTTTTATGCTTCTTATAGTTATCATTTAAAACTTAATAAAAATGTAAACTTAAGTTTTGGTGTATCCGTTGGTGGGGTACAATACAATGTTAAAAATTATGATGCCCGCCCTTACGATGCTGACGATGCCTTTTTAAAAAATAATATTTTAAATGCTAATGCGTTTGATGCCAATGCTGGTTTATATTTATACAGTAAAAAATTCTTTTTTGGAGCCAGTAGCCAACAAATAACCAACTCTAAAATATATTGGAACAACACTATTGGGCACCTAACGCCACACGTTTATGTTTATACAGGCTATAATTTTACCATAGATAAAAAGAAAGAATGGGTAATACAACCATCAACACTGGTGCGTTTTAACAACCCAGTACCCTACCAATTAGAATTTAATTTAAAAACCATTTATAAAGAGCAATATTGGCTTGGCGTTTCGTATCGCGTACAATCAACCGCAAGTTTTTTAGTAGGGGTTAATATAAACAAACAGTTTGGCGTGGCTTATGCCTACGATTATTCGTTAACAGCTTTACAAAAATACAGTAACGGTAGCCACGAAATAATGTTGAGCTATGCCATTGCTGCTAAAAAAGCCAAAACCGCTAGCGATAAGGTACAAGATGCCGACGAGGAAGAATTTAACAACATTGATAATAGTATTAAATCAAACTTAAAAAACAAAAAGAAAGATGAAGACAAAAAATAAACTCAGCTTTTTATTGTTATTTTTTTTATTAAAAGTAACGGTTTCCTTTGCCCAAATTGATACCACATTTTGGTTTGCAGCCCCATGGGTAACCCCCGACCATTGGTGGAAAGATAATTATGTGGTACACATATCTACCTTTAATACGCCAAGTACACAGGTTAGATTAAGGCAACCCAGTGCAATTGGCCCTAATAAGTACGATACAACTATTAACATACCCGCTAACTCAAACTTTGATTATATTTTTTGGAGAGATAAATTAGCGAGCCCTACAAATTTTGGTTTTGATTCGTTAGAGGTTAGGCCCGCAAATACCGTATTGCCTTATGGTCTTTATATTTCGGCAACATCAAACGTTACTATTGTTTATGATGTAATTACACGCCCAACAAATTTTTATAATCCCGAAACATTTTCGTTAAAAGGTAGCAACGGCTTGGGTTTAGAGTTTGTTTGCCCTTTTCAAACCAAATGGAATAACCAAACCTTAGGTGGAGATTTAAATGGCGATGGGATTACCACTCAACCAAAACAGCAAATAAACATTGTAGCCTCAAAGCCAAATACTGTAGTGTGGATTACCCCAAAATGTAACGTAGTAGGGCATTTAGCAAATGTTACGTACAGCATTTTATTACCAGGATATGGTAGTGCTTATACTATACAAAACTCGGTACAAAATACTACTGCCGCAGGAAATAATTTATCAGGTACTATTGTAGTGGCGGATAAGCCAATTTCGGTAACCGTAGCCGACGATTCGGTAGCGGGAGTTACAGGATGTTTTGATTTAATGGGCGACCAAATTGTACCCGTAGATGTTGTAGGACGAAATTATATTTTAAACAAAGGGTATATGAATGCCCCTGAACCAGAAGGCGCCTATGTTGTAGCAACAAAAAATTTTACAAAACTTACTATTAATGACGGTGTTACCACAACAACCTTAATGAATAAAGGCGATACTTATCATTATAAAACAACACAACCCCTAACTTATATTAATGCTGACCAAAATGTATATTGTTTGCACGCATCGGGTACTGGCTGTGAGTTAGGCGAAGCCTTATTGCCACCTTTAGAATGTGCGGGCTCAAACTTAGTTACGTTTTCGCGCACAAACAACCAAGGTTTTTATTTAAATATACTTTGTAAAAATGGTTCTCAAGGCACATTTACCTTAAATAACGCTGCAGGTACAGTAACTATACCCATTACAGCTGCTAACTTTACCTTTGCACCTGGAACTTCTACTTTAACTCCTGGTGGGTATTATGGGGGGCAATTAAATCTATCAAACATTGCCACCTTACCAATAGGTTCTTATACGGTTTATAACCCAACCGATGTGTTTGCTTTGGGTATTTTTGGTGGAAACGCCAGTACTGGCGGTTTATTTCACTACCTATCTTCGTTTTTAAGAAAGCCTGTGGTGGTTGCTCAACAAAGCGTCCAAATTTGCGCAAGCCCTACTGCATCTGTAATGTTAACAGGTACAGTAAGTGGTGGTGCAAGTACGGGCACCTGGTCAACCAGTGTTGGTAGTGGTGCGTTTGGTGCTTATACCTCAACATCAAATGTTGTTTCGGTGCCTTATTTTTTATCGTTAGCCGATACATTATTAAGTAGCATACCCTTTACATTAACCGCAACCGATATTTGTAATAATAAATATAGCGATATAGTAACTGTATTTATTAACCAACGCCCAAAAGTGCAGGTGGGTAGTGGTATAAGTTTGTGTAAAAATAATTTAATGCCTATTTCGTTAACGGGCACTGTAAGTAATGCTGCGGGCGGTAGTTGGAGCGGTGGTAGTGGCACCTTTGGTTCACCAGTACCAAATACAGTTTATAATGCAGGCCCAGGAGATTTATCGGCAGGTGTAATTACACTTACCTTAACAAGTGCTGGGCCAAACCCTGGTTGTTTAAACGCCTCAAAAACAATTACCATTAATTTTGTTAATCCGCCAGTAGTTAATGCGGGAGCGGATATTACAGCATGCACAAATTCACAATCGGTAACTTTAAACGGCAATGTAAGTGGAATAACCAATACGGGTATTTGGACAACAAGTGGAACTGGTTTATTTAATCCTAATAATGCCACGTCAAATGCTGTGTATTTATTTAGCGCTTCTGATTTATCGTTAACCTCTATAACATTTACATTAAGTTCAACCAATAATAGCTTATGTGCCGCCTCTAAAGATTATATGCAAATAAACATTATACCCAAACCATTTGTTGCTGCACCCGCAAACTTTACGGTTTGTGCAAGTGCGGGCGCTGTGGTTTTAACAGGTACTGTGGGTGGCTCGGCTACTTCTGGTAATTGGTCTACCTCAAACGGTACGGGTGCTTTTACGGCATCGCCACCATCAAGTGCTACGTATTCATTAAGCCAAAACGATACCATTGCGGGTAATGTACAGTTTTATTTAAGTTCGAGTGGTGGTATTTGCCCTGTTGAAAAAGATTCGACAAAAATTACTATACAAAAAGCCCCAAACATAACCATTACCACTAATAGCATAACTATTTGTAAAAACGCACCTATTACCTTAACCGCTAATGTTGTAGGGGGTACTAGTTATACGTGGGTAGCTCAAAGTAGTTCAACGGGTTCGTTTATTACGCCAGGTCCCACAGGAGCACTCAACCCCACTCTTTCAACTGTGTTTTCTCAATTTAGCCCTAGTGCTTCAGATATTACAGGAGGAGGCTTAACGTTTACAATATTAATAAGTAATCCGCCTTGTGCGCCCAGCCAAAAAACGGTGGTTGCCACTTTTATTCCTGCACCTAAGGCTTTGTTTAGCTTTCCAAATATAGGAAGATGCCTAGGTTCTTCTATACCATTTACAAACGCAAGTTTACCAAATGGTGCAGCACCATTAACGTACAGTTGGAATTTTGGCGCTACCACCAACTCAACTTCCGCCGAATCAATTGCACAAAACCCAATTTATACCTACACTAGTTTAGGTAATAATGGTTTTGTAGTAACGCTTACGGTAACCGGCACTAACAATTGCCCTGATACTGTTAGCAGGCGTATTAAAATTTACCCTTTACCAATTGCAAACTTTTCGGTAACTAGTGGTTGCCAAGGCATTAATACTATTTTTCAAAACTTATCCATTGTACCTCTTAATGGCGGTTCGGTTACGGCAATGAGTTGGAATTTTGGTGATCCAAAACCAAATTTAAACACTGGCTTAACCTATACTGTAAGCCATATTTACGATAATGCAGGCCCTTATAATGCTGTACTCACCGTATCTACTAACTTAGGTTGTACAAGCAGCACTTTAGTACCCATAAATATAAACCCAAAACCAAAAGCAGAATTTGGTATGACTAATAACCCAACCGTTGCGCAAGAACCAGTTTATTTTTCAGACTTTAGTACCCCAACTGGTGCAATTACCAATTGGTCGTGGAATTTTGGTGACGAACTTTCGGGCAGCGGTAATGCTCCAACCCACAGTTATGCAAACCCAGGTATATTTATAATAAAACTAACCGTTAGCGATGCCAATGGTTGCAGCGATACTACCAGCCGAACAATTGAAGTTACCTTACTGCCGCAAGTGCCAACAGGTTTTTCGCCAAATAAAGATAATAACAACGATTTATTGTTTGTAAAAGGCGGGCCTTTTCAAAAAATGTTATTTAGAATATATAACAACTGGGGCGAATTATTATTTGAAACTACCGACCAAACCAAAGGCTGGGACGGTACAAAAAATGGCGTAGAGCAACCCGTAGGTGTATACGTTTGGACCTTAGAGGCCGACCTTTACAACAACAGGCAAGCTAAAAAAAATGGAGACGTAACGTTAATTAGATAAAAATGAGAAAACTAAAAAAATACAGCTTAATTGCTTTGCTATGCTTAGTTGGAATGTTGCGTGCGCAAGATTTTCATTTAAGCTTATACGATGCCGCCCCCTTATTTTTAAACCCTGCCATGACCGGCTTAGTAGATGGTAAAATGCGTTTTCATGCACATTACCGCAATCAGTGGAACGCTGTGGCCTACAAACCCTTTACTACAGCCCTAGTAAGTTTTGATATACCAAAAGGCAAATGGGGTTATGGTGGCCAAATAAGTAATATGCGTGCAGGTTTTGGAAATTATAATGTGTTTCAAGCATTGGCATCGGTAAGTTATGCCGTGCCACTAGATAAAAACCGATACCATAATTTATCGTTAGGTTTACAAGGAGGCTTTACTCAAAAACGTATTGAGTACCAAATTTTAAGTTTTGATAACCAGTGGAGCACGCAAGATGGTGGTAGTTTTAATAATGGCATAAATAATAACGAAAAATTTCAGGGGCAAGCACAGTTTCAAGAGGTAGTAAATTTTGGTGCCTTATATTATTATGGTAAACAGCAATCGCGCATTAATCCTTTTTTAGGTCTTAGTGCTTTTAATTTAACTCGCCCTAAAGAAACGTTTTATGGAAGCGATAATCGTTTGCCTATGCGCTTTTATGCTCATGCTGGTGTACGTATTAATGTAAGCGAATTATTATACTTTACGCCTAAAGTTTTATTTTATAACCAAGGTAACATTACCCAACAAACAATTGCTATTGATGCTGGCTACTTTTTTAAAGGCGAGCGCTTTTATGCTTTAGCTGGTTTTATAGTTCGCCCTAACGATGCAAGTATTGCTTATATTGGCTTTAGAAAAGATAATTACATAGCAAAATTAGGATACGACTTTAACCAATCGAGTTTAAAGGGTACAAGTAAAGCGCGCGGTGCGTTTGAAATATCGTTAACCTATATGGGTAAAAAATCTAAAAACCAAGATGTAAAAAATTGTCCACGTTTGTAATAAAAATTTATGTTTAAAAAAAATAGCTTCTTAACCTTATTACTTGTTTTAACTAGTGTCTTTGCTTTTTCGCAATCTAAAAAAGTGTGGATAGAACTTGCAGATAACGCCTATGCTAAAAAAGATTTTGCCACCGCCGCTGTATATTACGCCAAGGTATTGGACGATACTACCGTTTTAAAAAACTATGTATTACCCTACGAGGCACAAATAGTAAACTTAAAAATAAAATCGCTTTTTAAGGTGCCCGAATTAAAGGTTACTAAACGAAAAGATAGCACCAACACCGTAAAAGAAACCGTAATAAATTCAAGCAAATACGATTTTATAATGTACCGCTTGGCACAAAGTTATCGCCAAAATTTTGATTACAAACACGCTGCCGAACAATATAAAAAATGTGTTGAACGCAAAGTTTACCCCGATGCACCTTATTACTACGGTATATCTTTAATGAGTTTAAAAAAATACCAAGACGCCTTAAAAACGTTTGATAATTATACCATTGGTGGTGTAGGAACCGACTCGTTATTAAAACTTGCTGCAAAAAAACAATCCTCATGTTACTTTGCTTTAGATACCTTAGCGGGCCGCAAACTAATTAAAATAAAATTAATGGATACCTTAGTTTTTAACCGTGGTACCAGTAGCTTTGCGCCTATGTACTACTTAAATAGTAACAAATTAATTTTTACAAGTGCACGTAAAGGTGGCGTAGTAACCGACCCTGAAAAACAAGATTCGCGCTACTACTGCGATTTATACCAAACCACCTTAGACGATACCATTTGGCAACGCCCTATAAACTTTGGTAGGCCGGTAAACACTGCCTTACACGAAGGCGCTGGCGTTTTTACACCCGATGAGGTAATGCTATTTACCCGCTGGAGCGATAATAACCGCAACGAAGCCTTTATTTATATGGCACGTACCGTTGATGGTAAGTTTTACGAAGCCATGAAATTAGGCACTAACATTAACGTGCCAGGTTATAAATCACAACAACCCTATGTAAGTTTTGATGGCTCTAAATTGTTTTTCTCCTCTAATCGCCCTGGCGGTAAAGGTGGCTTTGATTTATGGATGGCGCCCATTAACGAAAATGGTTTTATTGGCGACCCACAAAACTTAGGAGGTGCTATAAACACAGCTGGAGACGAGATTTCTCCCTTTTACCACACCATAAGCAAT
Organism: Bacteroidota bacterium; assembly: GCA_043746065.1. Lineage (GTDB taxonomy): Bacteria > Bacteroidota > Bacteroidia > B-17B0 > Aurantibacillaceae > Aurantibacillus. The sequence goes on from JAYTRS010000501.1 coordinate 16,184, forward strand.
ACACTTTACTTTAGTTCAAACGGCTTACCAGGCTTAGGTGGATTAGATGTTTTTAAATCGAGTTTAAATGTGGATGATAGTGTGTATAGCTTCCCTAAAAACCTTAATACGCCCATAAATTCGAGTAAAGACGATGCTTATTTTATTATGGAACGTTTGGGTGGTAACGGTTTTTTTGCAAGCGATAGGGTAGATTGCGAAAGCGGACACTGTTATAAAATTTATGAATTTATTAACGAGCCCATTAAATTTAGTTTAGAGGGTTTGGTAACGGATAACGAAACAGGCGACCCAATACCAAGCGCTTTGGTAACTATTAAAGATGTGCACGATGGAGAAGAGCCCTTTTTTGTAATTACTGATGATAAAGGATATTACAGCACCCCATTAAAATTACATATGGAATACTTTTTAAAAGCGCAAAAAACAGGTTATTTTGGTAGAGCTGATGCCGTTGCTACAAAAGGCAAAACCGAATCAGAATTATTTACCCGCGATTTTCAACTGAGCAAAATACCCGAAGGAGATATTGAAATTGAAGGAATTGAGTACGATTTTAATAAGTATACCCTTCGTCCAAAATCGATGGAAGTGTTAGATAAAATTATTGAAATTTTAAAAATAAACGATAACTTAAAAATTGAATTAAGTGCCCATACAGATGCGCGTGGTAACGATAATTACAATTTAATACTATCGCAGGGCAGGGCACAAAGTTGTGTAGATTATATGATTAGCAAAGGCATTAAAAAAAATAAAATTGTGGCTACGGGTTATGGCGAAACAAAGCCAATAATACCCGAAGAGGTAATTAATAAAATGGTGCCTAAAAGCCCCGAGTTTGAAACCGCTCATCAAAAAAACCGCCGTACTGCCTTTAGAGTTATTGGCGAAAGCAAAATAAATATTATTAATAAAACGCAATAATAAACTTGTCGCTTTAAAAATCTTGTAAACTACTATTTTAATAGTAACGCGTATTTTTTTAACCACATAGCCACATAGATTACAAAAATGATAAGATATAAAAAACGCATAGAATTGAAGCTCCGCTTCAATTTAACCTATGTTTCTATGTGGTTTGTTTTTAAAACAAATTAGTTAAACAAATAGTTTTGCTTCATAAAAATTTAAAGGCTTAATGCGTCACTACAATATAAAAATAAAAGGCAAGGTGCAAGGCGTGGCTTACCGCTTTAATGCGCAAGCGCAAGCACATAAATTTAACCTAACGGGTTTTGTACGAAATTTAAACGACGGCTCGGTTTACTGCGAAGTAGAGGGTACTGATGAAAACATTGCCAAATTTATTGATTGGTGTTATGTAGGCTCACGCCTAGCAAACGTAAGCGAGGTAAACTCTGAAGAAGGCGCTTTAATTGGCTACCAAACCTTTGAAGTAAAGAAGTAAATTTTTGTTTTATTATAAATTAGTCACACTCAGTCTTTAATCTTAGCTGTCGCGTTGGCTAGCCCAAAATTCTCTTCTTTCTTTTTCTATAATAAATAGTTCTCTTCCAACTTTTTCTTGATAAAAGATTCTCTTCTTTCTTTTTTCTTAGATAAAAAAGAAACAAAAAATCAAGGCTTAGGGCAATTTAGCTGCGCTTAATTGAGCCAGCTTGTGTGCCCGCTAGACCTTAAACCCCTTCAATCTATTTAACCCCTTATTTAAACTATATCATCAAACAACCCCCCTCTGCGTTTTGCTATATGGCAAATTAATAGCACTTTTGTAGCCTAAAATTTATTTATGTTTTTAAAATTAATTACCCTTGTTAGCAGCATTACTATTTTAGCGGTGAGTTGCCATACTACTAAAAAAGCTACCAAAGCTCAATCTATAGCTAACGAGCCCGCCATACAGTTAGATACTATAAAAGTAGTAGCTAACGAAACACCCAAAAAACAAACCTACCAAGCCAGCAACCCTATTGGTTTTGATATTATACATACCCGCTTAGAAGTAAACTTTGATTGGACGTTTTCGCGCCTTAACGGTAAAGCCACCATACAATTAAAACCACATTTTTACCCAACAAACACCTTGTATTTAGATGCTAGAGGAATGGATATTAAAGAAATTAGCCTTATTACCTCAACCCTTGATAAAACCACAAGCCCATCAAATAAAGGCGCACAAGCCAATAATGCGGTAACTAAATTACCACTAACCTATAGTTACAAAAACGATTCGTTAAAAATTACCTTAGATAAAATATACACCGCACAAAATAACATTACTCTTTTTATTGATTACGTTGCAAAACCAAACGAGTTAAAAGTCGGTGGTAGCGCCGCTATTAATAGCGATAAAGGTTTGTACTTTATTAACCCTGCTGGTTTAGATGCTTATAAAATGCCTCAAATATGGACACAGGGCGAAACCCAATCAAACTCCGCTTGGTTTCCTACTATTGATAGCCCTAATCAAAAAATGACACAAGAAATTTTTATGACCGTTGATAATCAATTCACCACCTTATCTAACGGCTTACTAATTGATAGCAAAAAACATAACGATAGCACCCGTACTGACCATTGGAAGTTAGATCAACCTCACTCGCCATACCTTGCTATGATGGCTGTTGGCCGATTTAAAAAAGTAATAGATGAGCCTTGGAATGGTAAAGAAATTAGCTATTATGTTGAAAAAGAATACGAGCCTCACGCTAAAGCCATTTTTGGCGATACAAAGGAAATGATAGAGTTTTACTCTACCAAACTAGGCGTGCCTTATGCTTGGCCTAAATACGCACAAATTGTAGTGCGCGATTATGTAAGCGGCGCTATGGAAAACACAAGCGCTACCCTACATGGCGATTTTACAGTGTACCAAACTACCCGCGAAACCATTGATGGTAAAAAAGGTAATTCTATTATTGCACACGAATTATTTCACCAATGGTTTGGAGACCTTGTTACCAGCGAAAGTTGGAGTAACCTACCCTTAAACGAAAGCTTTGCCACCTATGGCGAATACCTGTGGGAAGATTATAAATTTGGTCGTGATGCCGCTGACCACCACCACTACCAAAGCAAACAGGGGTATATGGGAGGCGATAAAGAGGTAAACCTAATACGCTTTAATTACCAAAACCGCGAAGATATGTTTGATGCTTTTAGCTACAACAAAGGCGGGCAAGTATTACACATGCTACGCAAAGCCGTGGGTGACGATGCTTTTTTTGCCTCGTTAAAAAATTATTTAGAAACCAATAAGTTTAAAACTGGCGAAATTCATCAACTGCGCTTAGCTTTTGAACAAACTACGGGCACCGATATGAATTGGTTTTTTAACCAGTGGTTTTTAAACAAAGGCAGACCTAAAATTAAAGTAACACAAAGTTACAACGCTACAGCAAATGCTGTAGAATTAACCGTAGAACAAACCCAAGATTTTAAAAGCGTACCGCTTTATACCCTGCCTATTGATGTGGATGTATATGTAAACAATAAAGCCGAGCGAACACGCATTGTTGTAAACGAAGCCAAACAAACGTTTACTATTAAAACAACAGGCACACCACAACTTGTAAACTTTGATGCCGAGCGCCAATTACTTTGTGATTTAGACTACACAAAAACACAAAGCGAATATATTTATCAATACAAAAATGCGCCCTTATACGAAGATAGATTAGAGGCCCTTAAAAAACTAGAAGAAAACCTAAGCAATGCAGAGGCTTATAATACCATTAAATGGGCTGCCGAAAATGATGCATATTTTGTATTAAGAAACCATTGTATTGGTAAATTAGAAAAAGCCCCTGCCGATAAATTACCCGAAATAAAAGCGGTATTATTATCTATTTATGCTAAAGATAAAAAAACGGTAACGCGTGCTAAAGCGTTAAATGTTTTAAATAAAAAGTTTACAAACGATGCTGATATTAAAACTTTAAACGAAAAAGCATTAAACGAAATGAGTTACGCTATTTGTGCCGAAGCTCTTGAGGCTATTGCTAAAACAGATGTTAAGTTAGCTATGGAAAAAGCAAAAGCCTTTGAAAACGAGGCTGGTAAAGATGTTTTATACACCATTGCTGAGCTTTATGCTAATAATGGTAGCGATGAGCAAATAGGGTTTTACCGCGCTAATTTAAAAAACGTAAATGGTTTTGAAATGGTAAGCTTTTGTAGCTACTATGCCAAATGCGCTAAGCGTTGTGTTAATTCGGTGTCGGCACTAATTGCTGCACAAGATTTTGAAACCATTGCCAAGGCGGGTAATAAATTTACAAAGTTTGGTGCTCAAAAAAGTTTAAAAGATTTGATGAACCTTTGGGAGCAAAAAGAAAAAACAGCTAAAGCAAATAATGTACCCGAAGCAGATTTAAAATTAATTACCGAAACTAAAGATATTATTACAAAACAATATAACGGTGTTAAATAGTTTGTAGTTTAAAAAAATAGCGTTTAGTTAATACGATTATAAATCTTTTTTAAACTTGTTTACTTTTTGAAGTTCTTCTACATCTGCTTTATCTTTTAGCCGATTGCTGCTAATTTTTGATTGAATTAAGTGATTATAATGAATAATCGGTATTAAAACACCCTCTATATCCGAAACAATTTTTTGGGCATACGCTTCTTTAAATGTTACATTGCTAATGTGGGTTAAGCAATCTACACGCTCTGGCTCTTCCCAAAAATGGAAGGCTAAGTGTTTTCTAAAATCTAATTGCTCAATGTGCTCAATTCCATCTTTATCAAATTCAAACTCTTTTAAAACATTAATTAACCTTGCCTTGTTTTCGTTATTTGGCTCAAACCACAAATCCATGTCTCCTGTAGTTCTTTTATAACCATGATATATAACCGCATAACCACCAACTAACAAAAAAATAACCTTATGATTTATTAAACGCTCTAATAATTTTTGATGGTTGTTGTTAAAAATGTTCATATACTATCAAAATAAATTTTATTAGTATTTGGTTTTCTATCTTTTAAAGGATACACTTTTAAAATTAATTGTACGGTTTCTTTAATTCTATCTACGGGGCTTTGTTCGGCTGCTTTCATAGCCCAATATTCTTCCGCTTCATTTAATGAATTAAAAATAGAAATGGTTTTGCTTTTGTACATTAATATAAAGTTAATACTAAATCTGTTAAAAACAAAAACGTTGTTTGTTTTTGTTAATCTTTAAACTAGTATTTAGTTTATGTTTTGTCCACGTGGTTTAAAAAACCGTTTCGCTTAAAAACCTTTCGCTCTTTATCATTAATTCGTGCACTATTTCATCGTCTTTCATAAAGGCAATTTCTTTTCTATACTTTAATAATAAAGCTTCTATTTGTGGCGATGATGTTAACGGACGCTTAAACTCCAATGCCTGTGTAGCATTTAACAACTCTATAGCTAATACCTTTTGAGTGTTTATTATTACCTGCAAACATTTTGTAGCTGCGTTTGCGCCCATGCTTACGTGGTCTTCTTGTCCGTTACTACTTGTAATACTATCTACACTGGCGGGGCTGCACAATTGTTTGCTTTGGCTTACAATACTTGCCGCCGTGTATTGCGGAATCATAAAGCCCGAATTTAAGCCCGCCTTTGCCGCTAAAAATGGCGGTAAACCTCGCTGACCCGAAATTAATAAATACGTTCTTCGTTCGGAAATGCTCGCCAATTCGGCCATTGCAATACATAAAAAATCTAATGCTAAAGCCAATGGTTGGCCATGAAAATTACCCCCACTTAAAATTTCATCTTCATCGGGAAAGATGGTTGGGTTATCGGTTACCGAATTTATTTCGGTTTCAAAAACGGTTGTTACATAATTTACAGTATCTTTTGTGGCGCCATGCACTTGTGGCGCGCAACGAAACGAATAAGGGTCTTGCACCTGTTTTTTAATTTGTTTACTAATTTCGCTTCCCTCAAGTATGTTACGAATAGCCTGTGCGGTTTGTAATTGCCCTGCATGTGGGCGTATGGTGTGTAAATTGTCTTTAAAGGGGTCTAGTTTTCCATCAAAAGCATCTAACGAAATAGCGGTTATAACATCGGCCGCATGGTTTAAGCGTTGTGATACAATTAAATTATACACACCATAAGCACTCATAAACTGTGTACCGTTTAATAATGCTAAACCCTCTTTTGACTTTAATTTAATAGGTGCTAAGTTGCAAGCCGTTAGTGCTTGGCTAGCGCTTATTTGTGTGCCATTGTAGTTTACTTTACCCAAGCCAAGCAAGGGCAAGCTTAAGTGAGCTAAGGGTGCTAAATCTCCACTAGCACCTAAAGAACCTTGTTGATATATAACGGGATAAATTTTATGATTTATAAAATCGCAAAGCCTACTAACGGTTTGCAACTGTACCCCGCTTTTACCATAGCTTAGCGATTGTATTTTTAAAAACAACATTAGCTTTACAATCTCTTGTGGCACCTCATTGCCCATACCGCAGGCGTGGCTTTTTACTAAGTTTTCTTGTAGTTGTTCTAAATCGGCATCGGGTATTATTACATTACATAGCGAGCCAAAGCCCGTATTAATACCATAAATTGGGCTAGTGTTGTTTTTTAGTTTTTCATCTAAATAGGTTCGGCAATCTGTAATTTTTTTTGCGGCTTCTTCCGATAGTTCAATACGACTATCCGATTCTAAAACATGTTTTACATCGGCTAATGTTAAACGTTTTGTGGGGTTTATTTTAAATGTTGTCATTAATTTTATTTTATTTTCCTAAATGCCATAACGTATCGGCACTTAAATCAGCCTCAAACATAGGCCATTCTATAAAGTATTTTTTATTAATAAAGTTTTTAAAGTTATTGCCGTTTAATAAAAATTTAAAAACAGGTTTTTCAACCATTGGATTTAAATCAACAACTTTGGTTTCGTTATTGTTAAACTTACATTTTAATGTAAATGGCAAAATAGCCTCTACCGAAATTAGTTCTCTCATAATTATTTAAGCCCATCTATTTTAAATAAAGTTTCGCCAGATATAGCTAATTTCCAATCAGCCATTAATTCGTCTCTATGAATTTCAATCCAAGCTAACACTAATTTTAATTTGTTGGGGGGGAAATCTCCTGCTAAAATTTGGGAAGTCTCGATACTAATTACCGCATTAAAATCTTGGTACTCTATGTGTAAATGAGGGTAGTGGTGTTCCTTATTGTCGAAATAAAACATTCGAATAATAATTCCGTAAAACATTGATATAATTGGCATAGGCTAAAATTATTATGATAAAGATAAAAAATAATACTATTTAAAATTAGTTAACTTCTCAATTATTTGTTCAATACTTAATTGTTGTTGTTGTCCGGTTTTTAACTCTTTAAACGCATAGGTCTTTTTTTCTATTTCATCACTACCAACGGTGCATACAAAGGGTATATGTTTTTTATCAGCATATTCAAATTGTTTGCCTAATTTTTTTGTAAGATCAGGGTAAATTTCGCAAGCAATATTATTGGCGCGCAATTGTGCTACTAATTGTAAACAATGGCTTTGTGTATTTTCATCAAAATGCGTAAACAATACTTTAGTAGTAGATGAATTACTAATGTTTTCTGGAAACAAATTTAACTCTTCCATAACATCATAAATACGATCGATGCCAAACGAAATACCAACACCGCTCATATTTTTTAAACCAAAAATACCTGTTAAGTCATCGTAACGGCCGCCGCCCAAAATACTTGGTGTAAAGGTGCCTGCATTTGCTTTTACTTCAAAAATAGTACCCGTGTAATAGTTTAAGCCACGAGCTAATGAGAAATCAAACTCAACCTTAATACTTTTCCATAAATCTATGTTTTCTGCTATAATCTTTAATTCTTGAATTCCTTTCTGCAATATTTCTGATTTTCTATAATCAGAACCATTTTCAAGAAAATTTAATTGTGTAAGTAAGTAATTTTCTTTAACCGCTGTGCTTGGAACAAACATAATTTTCTTGCTTTGCAGAAGTAAAAATTCATTAAGTAATTTAATTTGTTCTACTTTAAATTCTTTATTTAATAGCTCATCCCTAACTCCATCAAGACCTATTTTATCAAATTTATCTATTGCTGTTGCAATATCAACCATTCTATCAGGTGCTCCAATTACTTCGGCAATTCCACTTAAAATTTTTCTATTATTTACTTTTAATACAACAGGAATGTTCAATTCTCCAAATGACTTATCCATCATTGAAATTAGTTCCAACTCATTAATTAAGGCATCACTTCCAATCACATCAGCATCGCATTGATAAAACTCTCGGTAACGGCCTTTTTGTGGTCTATCGGCACGCCACACGGGTTGTATTTGGTAACGCTTAAAGGGGAAAACTAAGTTGTGCTGGTTCATTACCACATAGCGTGCAAAGGGCACTGTTAAATCGTAACGTAAGGCTTTTTCGGTGAGTTCTTCGCTGTTGCGCGATGATTCTAACGACAGGTCAAACTCTTTTTTAAGCACCTCTTTATTTTTGCTTTCGTGTATACGACTGTTTAGTATTTTAAAAATAAGTTGGTCGCCCTCATCGCCATATTTACCAGTAAGCGTGGTAATGTTTTCCATAGAAGGTGTTTCGATAGGCGAGTAACCAAATAGCTCAAAATTGCGTTTAATGATATTAAAAATGTGTTGGCGTTTTAGCATATCTGCACTGCCAAAATCGCGTGTACCTTTAGGAATGGATGGTTTCATGTTGTTTTATACCTTTAATAAGTAGTGGGCATAACATTAAATTAAATACTGTTATAAAACACAAACTTAATAAAATGTACTGGTTTTAAAATAAAAAAGTATAGCAAGGCGCCATTCTTTATTTAAAAATTGTTTTTGTTTATTGTTTTTTGCTTCTTCTAATTAATTTTACAACTAAATACCACGTTAAGGTTGCAATTAACCACAACGGCCATAGGTTTACAATAATAATTATAAATTGTAATAAGCCATAACCGCCACTGCTTATAGCATTGCCCATTTTGCTACCAAAATTAAAGCCGCTTATTCTTTTTTCGTAATAACGCAGTGTAATGGTACTATACGCTACTTGGTTACTTAAATAATTTAGTTGCCCTTCTGCTGCATCAATATCTTCTCTAATTATACTTATTTCTTTTTCTATTTTTAAAATATCATCCATGTTTCCGGCCTTTATAAGTAATTCTTGGTATTTGGCTTCTAGTTGCTTTTTATTTTTTAACCTTGCTTCAATATCTACAAACTGTGTGGTTACATCTTCAATACCTATATTTTTAGTGTCTATTTCTTCAACGCCAATTAATACTTGCTCTAAAAATTTATCAAAATTTTTGTTTGGCACTCGTATAATTAAATTTTCCGACGGGCTATCATTACCACCCGTATTGTTTTCTTTAGCAATATAGCCA
>JAYTRS010000502.1:0-9115 GCA_043746065.1 Bacteroidota bacterium
TGTAATGCCAACGGATTAAGTATGGTTATTACGGGTGTTAGGCATTTTAAACATTAAATGTTTAACTAAACTTTCTGCTATGAAAGGTAGAGTTACCTCTTACTCTTCTTCGAGCACGATCACTATTTTGTTTTGCTAAAATGCCTTCTTGGTATTTACGTCCTTTCGTTCTATATCGTGTAAATAAGTGACGGGTTTCTCTTTTTTGAACTCTACCCGAACGGGTTGGGTGATAAACCCAAGCGGGTTTATCTTTTCTAAACAAACGTGCAAATATGCCTTTTCTACCTGTACTTCTCGAAAATTTATCGGCATTACCACCACTACGGTTACGCTTAAATAAAGAACCTCTACGTTGGTTCTTATGTTCGCGCTTACGCCCACCCGATTGTGCTAAATAAGTATTACTTATACAAAAACTAAAAAGCAGGGTAATTATTAAAATTATTTTTTTCAAAACTATGTTACAATAATATAAAATTATTTTTAATAACTCAAATTATTAACTCATTTTAAATGCCATTTAACATAAAGATTTCAACAAAAAAAAATTGAAAATTTATTTAATATAAAAAAAGTGGTCTAATCTTTCCACAAATGAGGAAATAGTAAAAATGATAAAGCAACTGTTAAACAATTTAAAGCAATTAGTATTGCTAAAAAATCAAATCCTATACCAGCCCACTCAATACCATCTACGGCTTGTTTACTTAATTTTATAATTACTAAAATTAAAGGCATTATTACCGGAAAACTTAATATACTCATTAAAGCAAAATTACCATTAGCTTTTGCAGCAATAGCACTCATTAAAGTTAATACACCTGCCAAACCTGTAGATGCAAGAGTTAAAATAATAAAAAACAAACTTAAATTTTCTACTTGATTCGTTATAAAAAAAGCATAAAAAAAGAAGGTAATAAAACTTAGTAAAAACATAAACACCATGTTGTAAATTATTTTACTAAAAATAAATTGCTGTGGTTTATAGTGTAAATAATTAAATAAGGCCTGTCCGCCTGTTTCTTTTAAAAAACTTTTACCACTAATAGTTACCGATGTAAATAAAGTAATTACCCAAAAAAGTGCATTCCAAGTAGGCTTATCTATGTGTGTTTTAAAACACAAAGCGCTTACAAACACAGTGCCAATTACATATACTAAAACTCCACCCAAAGTGCTTTTTTGGCGAAATTCTAATAAAAATTCTTTTTTAATTAAGTGTAACAGCATTATGCAAAAATATAATTTAAAATTGGCTTTATACAATTTACCCTTTTTACGGTATTTTAAAATAAAAAATATGCCTGTATTTTTATGCTGTGTTAAACGAAACTGTAAAAAAACCTTTATTTTTTGAAAACAATTGCCCCTTAGCAGTTTTTGCAGATTGTTGTAAAAAGAAAAAAGACTGTTGCCGAAAATTTAAAAAAGGCGATAGATGTAAAAAATGCCCAGCTAGAAAGGATTAGGTTTATTCCACTCTAAAATATCTGCTGTAAAAAGTACCATAAAAAACTCCAATTTTTTACTATATTTACAGTCCTTTATAGTTAAAAAAACAGAATGAAAAACATACGTAACTTTTGTATTATTGCCCATATCGATCATGGTAAAAGCACCCTGGCCGACCGCCTTTTAGAATTTACCAAAACCATTACCAGTCGCGAAATGGAAGCCCAAGTGTTAGATGATATGGACTTAGAAAAAGAACGTGGTATTACCATTAAAAGTCACGCCATACAAATGGATTACGTTTACAAAGGCGAAAAATTTGTGTTAAATTTAATTGATACCCCTGGCCATGTTGATTTTAGTTACGAAGTTAGCCGTTCTATTGCCGCTTGCGAAGGTGCATTATTAATTGTAGATGCCGCACAAGGCATACAAGCTCAAACAATATCCAATTTATATTTAGCCTTAGAACACGATTTAACCATTATTCCCATTCTTAACAAAATGGATTTGCCAAGTGCAGAACCTGAAATGGTAACCGACCAAATTGTTGATTTAATAGGATGCGAACGTAGCGACGTAATACCCGCCAGTGGTAAAACGGGTATGGGTATTGAAGAAATTTTAGCTGCCGTTATTGAGCGTATTAAAGCCCCAGTTGGCGATCCTAACGCCCCATTACAAGCCTTAATATTTGATAGTGTATTTAATAGTTTTAGAGGTATTATCGCCTACTACAAAATAATAAATGGTACTATTAAAAAAGGAGAAAAAGTAAAATTTTTTAATACAGGTTCGGTATATAATGCCGATGAAGTTGGCGTTTTAAAATTAAAACCAGAAGCTCGTGCATCAATGAGTACGGGTGATGTAGGTTATATCATCTCTGGTATTAAAGAAGCAAAAGAAGTAAAAGTAGGCGATACCATTACCCATTTTGATAGGCCTTGTGCCGAAGGAATTCATGGTTTTGAAGAAGTAAAACCCATGGTATTTGCAGGTATTTACCCTGTAGATACTGAAGATTTTGAAGAGTTACGTTACAGTATGGAAAAATTGCAACTAAACGATGCTTCTTTAACCTGGGAACCTGAATCGTCGTTAGCCTTGGGTTTTGGTTTTAGATGTGGCTTTTTAGGCATGTTGCACATGGAAATTGTGCAGGAACGTTTAGAGCGTGAGTTTAATATGACGGTTATTACAACCGTACCAAACGTATCGTACATTGCTTACCAAACCAATGGCGAAGTGGTAACCGTTAATAACCCCAGCGATTTACCCGACCCAGGCCGTATTGATTACATTGAAGAACCTTACATTAAAGCCAATATTATTACCAAATCAGATTTTATTGGCCCTGTAATGAGTTTGTGTATTGAAAAACGTGGCACCATTGTTACTCAAAATTATTTAACAGCCGATAGAGTTGAATTAATTTTTGAAATGCCTTTAGGCGAAGTTGTATTTGATTTTTTCGACCGTTTAAAATCCATTAGTAAAGGTTATGCTTCCTTTGATTACAGCCCAATTGGCATGAAAGAGGCAGATTTAGTAAAATTAGATATTCTTTTAAAAGGCGAGCCTGTAGATGCTTTATCGTGTTTAATTCACCGTAGTAATTCGTATCAATTTGGTAAAAAAATATGCGAAAAATTAAAAGAATTAATTCCAAAACAACAATTTGAAATTCCTATACAAGCCGCTATTGGTGCAAAAATAATTAGTCGCGAAACCATTAGTGCCATGCGTAAAGATGTAACCGCCAAATGTTATGGGGGTGATATTAGTCGTAAACGTAAATTATTAGAAAAACAAAAAGAAGGTAAAAAACGTATGAAACAAGTGGGGAATGTTGAAATACCACAAAGTGCATTTATGGCGGTATTAAAGTTAAACGATTAACGATTTTGTGTCAGGCTGAGCGTAGTCGAAGCCTGTAATTAAAATTAAATATTGATTTCACCCTTCGACTTCGCTCAGGGTGACAGCTGCTGAGAGAGTTAAAGTATAAACATAAAGAAATTATTTTGAATAAATTAAGTAAACTATTATTAGCCCTAAAACGTTTGGTAAAACAGCCATCGCTACTTAATTTAATTATTGACGACCCCATTGCTAATAAGCAGGAAGTTATTAAAAAATATAATTTACCAAATGGGTTTAACGAAATTAATTTTAGTGATGTAACCAAAAACGAATCACTAACATTACCCTTATTTGCTTTTGGTGGCGGCGGTTCTATGCCCACCGATTTATTAGTATTACAATCGCTTGCAAAAAACATTCCTAATTGTACTTATTTTGAAATTGGCACTTGGCGTGGCGAAAGTGCTTATAACGTTTCGCAGGTTGCCCAAAAAGTATTTACTTTAAATTTAAGCAATGAAGAACTGTTGCAATTAAACGAAACACCCGATTATATTCATCAAATTGCTCAATTTTCAAAAGACATAAAAAATATTCAACATTTAAAAGGTAATTCTTTTACGTTTGATTTTAGTTCTTATAACAAAACCATTGATTTAGTATTTGTGGATGGCGACCACCGCTACCCAGCCGTTGTTAACGATACAAAAAAAGCATTTGACTTATTAAAAAACAAAAATAGTATTATTGTTTGGCACGATTATGCAGCTTCGCCAAACGAATTGCGTTACGAAGTAATGCTTGGTATTTTAGATGGCGCACCAACTTGGGCACATCAACATATTTATAAAGTTAGTAATACCTTGTGTGCCATTTATTACCCTTTTAAAATTGAAAATAAGCCCTTTAATTATCCTGGCGAAGTAACCAAAACATTTACTGTTACCATTAGTTAATGCAACTCGATTTTAAAAATATAAATTTTATTAAAAGAAGCATTAATTGGGTGCACGAAAAAACAAACGAAAAACAATTTTTAATTTTCGCAAGTATTTTAGTGGGAGTAAGCGCTGGACTTGCAGCCGTAGCCCTAAAATTATTTGTGTATTTCATTAAACATTATTTAGTTGAAGATTATTTTTTAAACTTAAATTTTAAATATTTGTATCTTATACTTCCGTTAATTGGTATAGGTTTAACTGTTTTAATCATTAAATACTTTTTTAAAAATCAAATAAATAGGGGCAATACATTTATACTTTTTGCGATTGCTAAAAAAAGTAGTTTTTTACCCTTTCATCAAATGTATTCTCATATTATTACAAGTGGCTTAACAGTAGGCTTTGGTGGTTCGGCAGGTTTAGAGTCGCCAATTGTAAGCACTGGGTCGGCCATTGGCTCTAATTTTGCTAAAACATATAAACTAAGCTATAAAGACAGAACCTTGTTACTAGCGGCAGGAGCTGCGGGTGGTATAGCCGGTGCTTTTAATGCGCCTATTGCAGGTGTGCTTTTTGCATTAGAAGTTATTTTGGTAGATATTAGTATTAGCGCTTTTATTCCATTATTAATAGCAGCTGCATCGGGTGCACTTATATCAAAAATTATTTTACACGAAACCGATTTATTATTTTTTAAATTAAAACAACCGTTTGATTATAATAATGTACCCTTTTACATTATTTTAGGCTTATTGGCAGGGTTTACATCGTTATATTACGTAAATGTATTTGATAAAATAGAAACCAAATTTAGCAACTTAAAATCAAGTTTTACAAAATGGATGATTGGTGGCATTTCGCTCGCCTTAATGGTAGCCTTATTTCCATCGCTTTTTGGCGAAGGTTACGAAAGTATAAAAGCACTTTCAGAATTTAGAGTAAACGATTTATATAAAAATAGTTTATTAAATGGTTTAATAAACAACAACTGGGTTTTTTTATTTTTTATATTTATTACCATGCTATTAAAAAGTGTAGCGGCAGCCATTACCCTTGGTAGTGGTGGTAATGGTGGTAATTTTGCGCCAGCATTATTTGTTGGCGCCTATCTAGGTTTTGTTTTTTCAATGCTTTTAGGCTTATTTGGTTTTGAAAATATACACATCAGTAACTTTACAATTGTGGCAATGGCGGGTATATTAAGCGGTGTATTTCATGCGCCATTAACAGGTATATTTTTAATTGCCGAAATTACGGGAGGATACGAATTAATTATTCCACTAATGATTGTATCTTCTATTAGTTATGTTATTGTAAAATATTATCATCCACAATCGTTAGATATAAAGCGCTTAAAACAAAAAGGTGCCGTGGTTTCGGATAATAGAGATACCAGTATTTTAAGTAAAATTAATATTGCCTCGCTTATTGAAACCGATTTTGCAACTATTCATTTTAAAGCTACGCTTCGCGATATTGTTGAATCTATAAAACACTCTAAACGAAATGTTTTTCCGGTGGTAAAAAACAATAATAAACTTTTAGGTATTATTTATTTAAACAATATTCGTGAAGAAATGTTTAACCCCGAACTTTATGATAAAGTAACCGCCAAAGAAGTGATGCGTAAACCCAGTATGGTAATACATAGTAATGAAGATATATTTTCGATTATGAATAAGTTTGAAGAATCGGGTCACTGGAATTTACCGGTAGTAGATAACGGAATTTATATTGGGTTTTTATCTAAATCGAGTATTTTAGATAATTATAGGCACGAGTTGTTGGAGACTATTTAACTATTATTTTATTTTTTGCATTAAAAAAACGCATATTTATAGCCTCCTCGTTTCCGCTATCACTCAAACAAGGAGGACGAGCTTAGAATAATTGACTAAATTTTGTATATTTGATTTAAAATTTAGTGTTATGGAAACAGTATTAATTAACGCAAAAAAAAAGTCTGATATAGCTTTTCTCATAAGTCTTGCGAAAAAACTTGGAATGAGTGCAAAAGCACTAACACGCGCTGAAGTAGAAGATTGGCAACTTGCTCAAAAAATTGAATCGGGAATGAAATCTGGGAGCGTGAGCAGAAATGAAGTAATGAAGGCTTTAGGAAAATGAGAGTTTCCTTTAAAAAGTCATTTCTAAAGGAAATAAAAAAAATTAGAAATAAACATTTAAACGATGCTGTTGCAGAATGCATTATTCAAGTCGAATCAGCGTTAAGTGTACATGAAATAAAGAATTTAAAAAAATTAGCTGGTTATGATATTTATTATCGAATAAGAGTAGGCGATTATAGAATTGGTTTAAAAATTGAAGAGGAGCTTGTATTTTTTGTTGTTATTGAACACAGAAAAGATATTTATAAAAAATTTCCTTAAATTGTTTAAGAAGTAAATGCCTGCCACTAAAACTTATTTTCTTATTATAAATAGACTACTAAGAACTGCATGCGGCAATTGTCGCTATCGCTCAAACAAAGACGAGGGAGCCGCCAATAAAAAAGCATACTATTTTATTTGCTTTTCTACCTCAATGATTTGAGCTTTTAACTCTTCAACAATTTTTGTTTGCTCTGCAATTTGCGTAGCTTTTTCATCAGCTTTCCGCAGAAGTGTAAATTGCTCCGTACTATTCAGTCTAGACTCTTCACCAGCAAGTTGTCCTTTCAGATCTATAAGTTGTAGCTTTAAAGCCTCTTGATTTGCTGCCTCGTCCGCTTCTGCTTGTGCAGTCGCTTGTTGGTCTAACAGTTGTTGTTGTCCAGCCGCAGTTGCCGAATCAAGTTTTCTTTTTTCTTGAGCGGCAGCTTGTTCCGCTGATGGTCCGCAACTTATCAAAACTGCAGTCAAGATTGAAATTGTCATGATTGTTTTTTTCATAATCTATTGTTCTTTATTTATTGTCAAAGATGTAAAGTAAACGCCTACTTGTTGAACGTAATGATTTTTTATTAGGATTGTCCGCCACTTGCGCCTAACTGAGCCCCATCATAGGCCCATTTAATATATACTGCGCCCCAGGTAAAGCCACCACCAAAGCCAGAGAGAATTAGGGTGTCGCCTTTTTTTAATTGTTTTTCATAATCCCACAATAATAAAGGGATGGTACCCGAGGTGGTGTTGCCATAACGTTCAATGTTCATCATTACTTTTTCGGGGCCTAAACCCATGCGGCTTGCCGTAGCATCAATAATACGTTTATTGGCTTGGTGAGCGGCTAACCAGGTAACATCGTTGGCAGTAAGGTTGTTACGCTCCATTATTTTGGCACTTACTTCGGCCATATTATAAACAGCATGCTTAAATACCGATTGCCCCTCTTGGTAAATGTAATGCATTTTATTAGTAACGGTATCAATACTTGCAGGGTTTAAAGAGCCGCCTGCTTTCATGTGCAAATGCTTTACGCCATTACCATCGGCATGTAAAATAAAATCTTTAATGCCTACATCTTCGGTAGTAGGCTCCAATAATACAGCGCCACAGCCATCGCCAAAAATAACGCAGGTAGTTCTATCGCTATAATCAATAATACGGCTCATCATATCGGCACCTACAATTACTACTTTTTTGTAACGCCCGGTTTCTATAAACTGTGAGCCAGTTGCTAAAGAGTATATAAAACCACTGCAAGCAGCAGATAAATCGAAACCCCAAGCATTGGTAGCGCCTATTTTTGCACAAATTAAGTTAGAGGTGGATGGAAAAACCATATCGGGCGTAACGGTGCCACAAATAAGTAAATCAATTTCGGAAGCCGCAATACCACGTTTTTTTAGTAATAAATTAACGGCTTCTACCGCCATATCGGAGGTTGCTTTTGTTGAGTCGTTTTCAATATGCCTTTGTTTAATACCAGTACGTGAGGTTATCCACTCATCGGTAGTATCAATCATTTTTTCTAAATCAAAATTAGTAACAATGTTGTTGGGTAAATACCCAGCTAAGGCGGTTATTGCAGCTTTAATCATTTTTAATTATTGAAATAGGTGTTTAATTTTTTCGTCGAGTTTAGCGTTGGCAATATCTTTTGCTAACAGCAACATATTTTTAAAAGCTAACGGGCTAGAGATGCCATGCCCAATTATTACATTACCGTTTACGCCTAATACAGGTGTGCCACCATATAATTCGTAATTAAATTTATCAAAATAATCATCACTACGATTACGTTTTTTTAATAATGTATAAATGGCTTCGGCCGATTTTAAAAATACATTTCCTACAAATCCTTCGCAAACAATTACGTCTGCATTATCGGTAAAAGCATCTCTACCTTCAATATTACCTACAAAATTAAAATCTTTACTATCTTTCATTAAGCTATGTGTAGCTTGGCTAACCAAATTTCCTTTTTCGGGTTCTTCGCCTATGTTTAATAAACCTACTTTAGGGTTTGCAATTTTAAGCACTTCTTTAGCGTAAATTGAGCCTAAAATACCAAATTGATATAATACATCGGGCTTACAATCTGCATTAGTGCCTACATCTAAAATTAAACCAAAACCACCACTTTCTTTTGGTATAATGCCAGTAATACAGGGGCGAATAACGCCCGGTATTGTTTTAACGGTAAACATACTACCCACTAGCATAGCACCCGTATTACCAGAGCTTGCAAAGGCATTTATAACGCCTTCTTTTAATAATTTAAAGCCTAAAAAAATGCTACTGTTTGGTTTTTGCGAAAATGCTTTGGTGGGGTGTTCGCCCATTTCAATATTTTCGATGGTATGAATGTATTCAAAGCGAGAATCATCAATATTTTTATCGGCAAAATATTTTTTTGCGTAATCAGAATCGCCAATTAAAACCAATGTAACACCGTCGCCAAGCTCGTTA
>JAYTRS010000503.1:0-2917 GCA_043746065.1 Bacteroidota bacterium
AGGCAAAAATGCAGTGGGTTTAAACGTCCAATTGTAACCTATAGGTTGTGCTATATTTTGTACAACGGCACAACTAGGCTCAAAGGTTGCCGTAAATACGCCATAAAAGCCATCATCACTTGGTGTAATAGATGGGGAGGATGCCCCAGTAAAAAAAGAGCCTACCGGAAATTCTAATGTATTTGTTGCTACACTTATTGGAGCAATGGTGTAAACTGCCGAACTACTTCCTGCAAAGGTTCCACTTGTTCTTACATCAAAAAATTTAGCTGCTACAAATTTATACCCAACGGGTACAATGGTTTTTAAGGTATCTATTCTTGCCCAATTTCTATATTCAAACGGAAATAAATTACCACCTGCATAATTACTACAACATGGCCCTATTGATAAATAATAGTTTTGAGAAATTACAATTTGGTTACAATCTGTAGCGCTATAACTATCTGGCCCATAATTTGTAAAATAATATCCAATAATAGAAAAGTTACCCTGAAAAGTATTACACGAAAACATATTAAGTGTGCTAGTAGGACTTGCAATATCAGATACTATAAACGTATTTGTAGTAGATGCAGGAAGTATTGTACCGCCCGTATTTGTAGTTACTTTGTATTGAGGTTCAAAAACTAACGAATCGTTATTTAAATAAACAAAGCCTGCGGCAACACCGCCACTTGCTATTAATGCGGCGCTACTTAAATCGTATTTAAATGTAGCTACTGGTGCTACTGCAGTAACACTACCAATAGTACAGGTACCAAATAATAAACTGGCACGGTATATTTTTAATTTACCGCCTAAGGATGATAAATTATTACCATTTAAAATAGTAGAACTTGCATAACAATACTGCCAGGTTGGGTGCGTTACACTGGTTTTAACTTTAGCATAAAAGCTCGAGGTAACAGTATCGCCAAACATAGCTCTATTACGTTTTATTTTTGTAAAGTTTACAACACCAACCCCATCAGGTAATCCATCATCGTTATTATCGGGTAAGCCATAACTGGTTCGCTTTATATCATAATTTAAAAAATTTAAGCCCTCGCATACTACGGGGCAAACTAAATTTAAATTAAAGCTATTGGTATTAAAAGGTATTTCGCATCCACAGGCTGCCGATGGAGAATAAAACGTACTAACGCCAATAGTTCCTGGCCCACTTGTACACGTGCTGCAATTACCTGTTAAATCAATTAAAATTTGAGCTTGTTCTAACGTACTATATAAGGTAGAGTTAAACGGTGGCGAACCTGAAAAAATAGCCGTAATAACACTTCCTACTTGTGTAACGCTGGATGGTACCCATGTTGCCGTTCCATAGGCATTAATAATTTTTATTGTATTTGCTGAGTAGGTATAGCAAGGTGTTACCGTAAACGTAACTTTAAAATAAGCATCGGGCAAGGCCTGAGAGCTTTGATAAGAACTATTAAGTAAATAACTAAAGGTAGCCGTTTGCCCACCTATTAAGGTAGATGGCGACCCATTATTTACTAAATTAAATATATAATTTTGACGATACACTTGTCCCCAAGCAGCAGGTACCGAATAATTATTTAAACAGATACTTTGGTAAGTGGCACTATAAGCCCAACCATTTGCATAGTTATACCCCCCAACATTACAACAACTTTGTGTTTGCCAACTTATCCTCACGGTATCTCCTGAATTAATAGTGGGTATTGTTATGCCCACACCAGCCTTAGGACTAGCTGATAAACACGAATAAGCGGTGCCAGCAGACGAAGTGGTAGCAGCTATAGATACCGTTCCGCCACTATTTACTTTTATGGTAATGCTTGATAATATTATTTCGGTTTGCTGACTAGGATCAATATAAGTAGGGCCAGAGGTTTGATAAAAATTTAAAAACGTATTAATGGCTTGTCCAGCCCCTGTATTTACAATTTTAAGTGTTTGTTGACTTAAATTACCTATCCCAAAACAAGGGTTAGCTGAAGGAAGTGCGGTAATTACTAAATTAGGTACAAAGTTTGGAAATATAACATTGGCAGTAGATACTGATGTTTGACACGATTGCCCATTACAACCCCAACCAGCCGTAAAACTCGAAAAAACAGATGAACAATTGGTAACACTTACCGTTTCGCAAATAGTAATACTTTCTCCAGTTTCAAACAAATTATTACCATTGCCAATTGCTGTAAAATTAGTTCCTCCTAAAAGGTAAGTTTCCGTTCCTCCAACACTCGTCCACACACCAGGCGATGCAGCTGTAATTACTACTCCTGAGCCATGTACATCTGTAATAGTAAAAGTGCTTAACTCGCCAGTACCACCATTTGTAATAGTAATACATCTGCTAAACGTACCGCCAATGCTACCACTGTAAGATTGATTAGTAATACTTGTAATACTTACATTGGGTTGTTTAACTAAATAAAGTTGTGTGGTATGGTTATCAAAAGTACTATTACTACCCGCCGTATAATTTACTCGAATTTTATTTTCGGTAGGTTGCCCACTACTTAAGTAGGCTAAAATATTACAATCGGCACTAGCCGTATAACTTACCACTACCGATGTTAAAGAGGCAATATTAGCCAGCGTAAAAGTAGGTGCATAGATTGGTACAATACTTACCTGCGTAGCATCAGTAACCGAGCCCACTTGATAATTTATACCCGATGGCATAGTTACACTAACCGTTACATTACTTAAATTAAAAGCTGATGGATTGTTGATAGTAAACGAAAAAACTTTGCTTTGCCCACAAATAGTAATACTACTTGGCACTGTAGACGAAATAGTAATATAACCACCTTGCCCAAATGTTTTTAACCCTATAAATAATACAAGCAACAGTAAGTAAAGTTTTTTCATAAATAACATTTAAATAAATCTCCACATAAATATACGTAAATTTTACCTCAGGCATATCATTTTTTAC
>JAYTRS010000504.1:0-9074 GCA_043746065.1 Bacteroidota bacterium
TTTGGCGGAAAAGGATTTAGTTTTTGGTTTAATCACTTGATACGTTAAGGCAATTAATCCTATGGAGCCAAGAGCAATGCCTGTTGGTTTTACCCAGTTTTTATTTCTCTCCCAAAAACTAATTTTTGTTGTTGTGGAAGGTTTTGTTGGTAAATTTCCTTTGACATTAGCGTTGCGCTGTGATGAGTTTTCGATTGCATCTGTATCTTCGGCAGTAGTCGTTTCTGTTTTTGAGTCGCTTGTGCTTGGTGTTTGTTCGATGGCTATTTGGCTAGTGTCGGTAGATGTGTTTGAGGGCGTTTCTGTTCTGCCGTTATCTGTTCCGCCATTATCCGAAGTACTATTATCAATCACACTTGTTGAAACAGTGGTGCTCTCATCGACTGCATTTTCTGTATCTCTTGTGCCATCTTTTTTCTTAGGTACAATACTGCCCACACTTTTTATCAGCGAAAAAATAGTTGTGAGTACGGTACTTGCGGCTGTGATAGAAGCGGCTGTGACAGGTTCGCCCAAGCCATCAACGCCTTTTATGTCCTGTATATTTTCGGACTGGTACATTTCTGTGCCAAGTAAATTGGATAAATACATATCTTCATTTAAACCGTTTACCGCCACCTCTTTGTTTTTATTTCCTTTGCCTGTTAGTATGGCTTTTTTTAAATTTTCAGGTTTACCACCTGCGCCATAAAAAATCTTTTCTAATTTTTCTCGGATGCGTTTCATTTTTGGAAATCGACCCATGTCTATTCCTCTGCTTTGAGCATCAGCATCACTCAAATAGGTGTATTTTAATTCGGAGGCGATGTGCATAAAGTTTAATTTCATACCGGCTAATATGCCTCCACGAAGCGCGGTTGTGGCAGGATTAATGCGGTTGGTATCGTGTAAACCTTTTTTTAAAAATTGTTTTAATTTTTCTTTTTTAGTTGCTCCGCTATTGCTTGTCGAGGAATTGCGTTTAAAAATTTTTCCCAATTCACTCATCGCTTCTCGTTCACTCATCATGCCAAATAAATCTTGGCTGTCCATATTTTTGTTAATGCGTCGGTCGCTGACCGTGGCCGTGACGCCGTTTAAATATTCTAAATCCATAGCTGTGTCTTTTTTTTCTGTGTAAGGTTCTTCATAATTAAAACTGGTGACTACGCAATCAATCGTGATGTATTTTCCATTGCCTAATGGTACAATTGGATAGATGTGTTGAAAGTGATCTTGCCCATATTTTGTAATGCGTAGAACGTGTTTTATATTTAGGTTTGATAAAATGCTTGAGATAAAAACCGAATAGCAATCACAATCTACTCCTAGTTGTCTATCACGTTAATGGTAACACTACTGAAGTAAATTTTTCTTTACCTGCTAATACAATTTCTTGGAGTTATTACATAGGTGTCGATCAGGCTGGTCAGCAGGTTTACGAATCCGCTACTAAACAACTTGCAAAAAATGCCGCACCCATTCTAACAAAAATACCTGGCTACGGCCCCATGGCAGCACTGGCATTAGGAGGTATAAGCTATTTATCACAACTTCAGGCAGGCGAAGATATAGATTATTGTATTGTTAGTAGCGAAAATATAAATTTACTTAAAACGGGTCAGCCTTACAATTATTATAAAAAGGGTAAGGTTATTAATGATTTCTCTCAAATGAAAACAAATTTCAAAGGGCAGTATTTTATTTATTTATCAAACGACAATGCAATAACAGGTGTTACAGTTGCAGTTAAAGTAACTGCTATTGTTGTAACTCAGCTTTGGGGTACACGCCCTGTAAAAAAAGCTAATGTTACCTCAAGCGAAGTTGCATACTTAAAAAATTAAAAGCCTATATTTTTTTAAATAGATAGAAAATCAGTAAAATCATCAAATTTAGCCTCATTGGTTATATTGCAAAAACTAAAATATTAGAAATTAAATTTCAAAAAAAGGCGCATACCAATTTTTTATACACTTTTTTAATGTATGTCAACAATTAATAAATGCTTTTTCACATGGTAAGTATTTCAACTCAAATATTTAAAATATAAATTATAAGTATGTAAAATTAATTTTTTTAGATACACAAATTCAAAATGGATATAACAGCAGAAATAGCAATCGTTACTTATAGTTTAGTTGCTTTATTAACATCAATCTATTTTTATAAACGAAATGATAAAAAATTTTAAAGGATCAATTAGATAATATGTGTTAAAGATGGTTTTTTATATGAAAACGACTTAAATATGGATTCCAAAATACAAACTTATATATTTGATTGTTGCCGAACAAAAGAAGCATTATATAAAAGTATATCAAGTTTTACAAAACACTTTGATAAAGGTGCTCCTGGCATCCTACACTAACCCAGCCGCATTAGATTTCACTACCATTGCTAATAATTCAGCACTATTTTTTACATTAAACTTTTTAAATAAATTTGTTTTATGATATTCTATTGCTCGTTTATCTACAAACATTAATTCCGAAATGTTCTTTGTCGATTTACCCAAACAAATCATTTGTAACACTTCTTTTTCACGTTTAGATAAACCAATAAATAACGGCTCATTATTTACATTCTTTTTTTCTTCAATCTTAACTATATCTTTACTGTATTCTACACAATCTTCGCCATTGATCACTTTCTTAATCACGGCTACCAATTTTTGTAAAGCAATATTTTTAGGCACAAAAGCTTTAGCGCCTAATTTAATGTACGCATTTAAAAAAAAGTCTTTAGCATGATTAGTTATAACTATAACATGCAGTTTAGGGTAATTAATTCTAAGTTGTTCCATAGTTTCTTTGCCGTTCATTACTGGCATTTCTAAATCCAACAAAATAAGTTTGGGCTGTAAATATTTTAATTTTTCTAATAAATCTCTACCATTTTCAGCCTCACCAATTACATCAATTTCAGGGTAATCGTTAAATGCAGTGCTCAAGCAATTGCGCAGTAGCTGGTGGTCATCAACTATTACTATTTTTATATTACTGCTAATTCCTTGCATACACTATATATAATAATTTAATAAAGATAAAAATGTAAATGTTAATTACGGTATTCCGAAGGTTAAATTTTAAAACCTTACGGTTTACCGAAGTTGACAAACCTTAATTGCTACATTACATTTGTAATATACTAATACATTTACATAATGCTAAAAGAATTTATAGATACTAGTAATGCGTTAAAAGAAGTTGGAGTTACCTCAAATATAAACGAAAGGGCAAAATATACTGCTAATACTGGCAATACAGTAATAAGTACTGCAAATACAAATGTAAATGGCACAGGTACAATTGGCACTGTTATAACCGCCGCAAGTAATGGTACTTTAATAAAAGAAATTACTATACAAGCCCAAACAAATGTTACAAAAGGTATGATTAGGCTATATGTATACAACCCTTACAGCACTACCTACTATTTAATAGATGAAGTAGAGGTGCCAGCACAAATAAAGTCTGGCACTAGCCCTGCATTTGCAATTACGTATGAGTTAGATTATTATTTAAACCCTGCACTTTCTTTAGCAGCAAGTACTCAAAACGCTGAAAGTTTTAGTGTAACAGCTTACGGATTAGATTTTACCTATTAAATAATTAAACACAAATAAATAATTAAAAAAAACTATGGCAGCAGAAACACAGTATACAGCAAACACAGGCATGGCTAATATTGCAACAGCCAATGCAAATTTAGATGGAACAGGTACCTTGGGTACAGTTTTAACAGCAGCAAGTAATGGTACTTTAATAGTTAGCATAACCATTAAAGCCCAAGTAACTACTACCGAGGGTATGATACGCTTTTATATATACGATGGCACAAATACCAGAATAATAAATGAAGTGCATGTAGATTCAATTACAAAATCTGCTACTAACCCCGCTTTTGAATATGTGTGGGCTTGTAACCTACCACTTAAAGCAGGAGACGTTTTAAAAGCAAGTACTCAAAATGCCGAAAGTTTTAATATTATTGCGCAAGGTTTAGATTGGGCTTACTATTCTACTTCTGTTCGCCCCGAAAGCACAAACTTTACAGCTAATACGGGTTTAGCTTTGGCATCAGTAGCTAATACAAATTTAGATGGTACAGGCACTTTGGTTACTATACTTACAGCTGGCGCAGCTGCCAGTGGATGGAAGGGAACAAGAGTTGAAAATATTTCTATAAAAGCACTTGCTTCTACCTCACGTGGTATGATACGTATATTTATTTACGATGGTACAAATACCCGATTGTTACACGAAGAAAAAGTAGACCCTATTACGCGTACAAGTTTAGAGCAAAGTTTTGGAAGAAATTTAATGCTTGGCAATTTTCAATTAAAAGCCGACTACGTGCTAAAGGCAAGTACCGAAATTGCAGAATCGTTTGCAATTGTCGTAGAAGCAAATGATTGGAAATATCCAGCATAATATTGTTTTTATTAAAAACTTAAAAAAAAATGGCAGAAGAAACACAATATACAGCAAACACGGGTTGGGCTACCATTTCAACAGCAAATGCTAACCTTGATGGTACGGGCACTTTAGGTACTGTATTAACAGCAGGGGCAAATGGTACTTTAGTAAAAACTATAACCATTAAAGCGCAAACAAGCACTAGCCAAGGCATGGTACGTTTGTTTATTGATGATGTTGTGCGAAACATAAGTCTTATTAAAGAAGTTATAATTCCCCCAATTACA
The DNA here is from genome assembly GCA_043746065.1 of Bacteroidota bacterium. Classification (GTDB taxonomy): domain Bacteria; phylum Bacteroidota; class Bacteroidia; order B-17B0; family Aurantibacillaceae; genus Aurantibacillus. Next base: position 4,688 of record JAYTRS010000504.1, read on the forward strand.
AAGGCAAGCATAAACCCTGCCTTTGAGATAAAAGTAGAAGTTAACATTACCTTAAAGGCTGGTTATATTTTAAAAGCTAGTACGCAAAACGCCGATACGTTTAATGTAATAGCCGAAGGATTAGATTGGGTATACTACTCTACATCCGTTCGAACAGATACAACCCAATATACAAGTAATACAGGTACTAATAACATTTCAACGGCTAACTCAAATCTCGATGGAACAGGTTCTCTAACCGATGTATATGTTTCGGGTTCGGCGGCTACTTACAAAGGCTCAAGCATAAAAACAATAACTATTGAAGCCCCTGTTGATGTAACCACACCAGGTATGGTACGCCTATTTTTATACGATAATGTAAGTGTAATAAAATTATTTGCCGAAGTGTTTGTACCATCCAATGCACAATCGGGCACAGGTAAGTGTTTTGAATACACTTTAGTTTACGAAAACGATTTGGATATTAAAGCTGGATGGACAATTAAAGCCGCTACCCAAAACGCACAAACCTTTACCATAACAGTACAAGGTAACGATTGGAAATACTTAGCTTAATTAAACACACATTATAAATTTTTTTAAATATAAATGTTATGAAAAAGAAAGAGAAATTGAAGGGAGTTGGATCTTTTAACTTTAGTTGTATATTAACTCCAATAAAAAACCCAATCAGAAGCCAATTAATAAATAATAATACATTATTTTACTTGGGTGGTGATGCAACAGGATGCAGTGAAAGTGAACCCTCATATAACAGCTGGGGTTGCATAGTCGATACTAGAACGCATTCTTATAACGATAATAATAGTTATAATGGATTTAATGATACCATGCTTGGTTATTAATATATGTTTTTTTAAAGAATAATTAATAGCTGTTATACTTATTATTAAAACTATTTTATAATTATCAATTTTCTTGTATATCATGATATATATCGTTATTATTGAGATAATGATTTGAGATTATTAAACTTGATTTTTATCTTATTATCATTATTAATTGTTTGTAAAATGAAAGTGAAATGGTTTGTTATATTTCTATTTATTAGCGGATTTGTTTATTCCCAAAATTACTCTTACCACAATTATCTTGATGATTACAATATATTATCAAAATTTAATATAGACATAAAAAATAATAATATTGACTCCCTTAAATATCATCTTAATAATTATAAAAATAGGCTTGGCTTTACATATTATAAATGTAAAGCGTTAATTGCAAATCACGATTCAAATTCAATTCAATTTAATTATATTGACTCAGCTTTTATGCGAGGAATGACTCCCTTATGTATTGATACTCACCTTAAAAAATTTGATTCTCTCCAAATATACCAGTCCTTTAAAAAAAACTATTTAAAATCATATAATCTAAAATTAATAAATTTAGTAGATAGTATTCATTATAAAGATCAAGAATATAGACAGCAAATTGATTTTGAATATAAACACCCATTTACCCCTGTAATGGCTAAAAAAAAATTAGATTCTGATAAAAAAATTTCTTTCAACAAAAACAATCAACAAGAATTAATTGACTCGTTATGGAAACTACAGAAACATACAGATAGTACAAATTTCATCAAATTAAATGAGATAATAAACATGTATGGTTGGCCAAGTTCAATACTAGTTGGAGATTACTATTGTCAAAGACCAGGCCCTGACGTTACGATGCTTATAATTCATTTAGGCGACACAAAGAGAGACTTTCAAATAGCCACACTCAAAAAAGTAATTGAATTATGCGAAAATCATGAAGAGTCATGGCAATATGCAGAGGCTTTAATTGGAGGGCTTCATTCAAAATTTAGTCGGAATTTTTCGGAATTTTGTTTTTTAGTGATAAAAAAAAATCATCTTTTTGCAGAAGAATCTTTTTTTAGTATTTATAATATGTCTAAAATACTTATAAACTCCGCTGGTAAAATTGAAATTAAGTGTGCGAAAATTTCGTTGTTTGATGAATTAAAGAAAGCCATGCTTGATATTAATGAAATTTTACCTATTGATTCAGGAATTATGAAAATTAGAGAAAAATACGGAATGCCACCTATACAGAAATTTGATAAAAATTCTTTTTTATTTATTGAATCTACTGATTTAAAAGATGATGTTATTCTTTACAAAATTAGTAAAAAATGATTTTAATTATTTCTATTAACTACGATCAACTTACTTCAAAAATATGTATGTGGCTACTACATAATAATGCAAAATTTAAAATTTTGACGGGAGAAGATATTGTAAGACTTATTAAGATTAAAAATGACTCGATGATTTTAAAAAATATTACTCGTGATTATGAAATAGATTTAAAAAATGTAACAAAAATTCTTTATAGACAAGGTGATATTTCTATATTTCCAAATATTGAAGAAGATGAGGACGTTAATTTAACAAACTTTTTAAATAGAGAAAATACAATTACACGACAGCTTTTTTACCATAAAATAAAACAGATTGATCATTTAGGACATCCACAGTTGGCCGATTTGAATAAATTAATATTACTAGAAAAAGCAAAAAAAATCAAACTATTAGTACCCAACTATATTTTTACTACTCTAAAAACCGATGTATTAGCTTTCTATTCAAAACATTCTGATATTATTACTAAAACTATTTTGCCATCCTATACATTTGAAAAAGAAGGTTATAATTATTTTAGTTATACTGAGTTAATAAGTCAATTAGATATAAAAAGGCTTGATACTAATTTTCATCCAACCTTTTTTCAAAGATTAATTCCTAAAAAAATTGATATTCGGGTATTTTATCTTGATAATGAATTTTATTCAATTGCTATAATATCGCAAAACAACAGTAATACAACAATTGATTCAAGAAATTATGACAGGAAATTGCCAAATAGGCAAATACCTTTTTTATTACCAAAATCCTTAAAAAATAAATTACAAAACTTAATTTCTGATATAAATCTCAAGTATTGTTCAATTGATCTCATATATGGAACCGATAAACAATTTTATTTTTTAGAAATTAACCCAATTGGTCAATTTGGAAATGTTTCTTATTTTGGGAATTATCATTTAGAAAAAAAAATGGCAGAAATACTGTGTGTATGAAAAAAAGAAAACAAATAGTATTCGGAAAACTAAAAGTAAAATCTACTTTAGGTTTTAAAATGACAAAATTTAATGAATTAATTATAATCCCGAAAATGCGTATAAAAGAGAAACTTTTCTATAAATGTATAACTCAATATTAAATATGTATAAATTATACGAAGATAATATTATCACAAAAGGTTATTATAGGGATTTATTACTTGATTTTAGTCGTGATCAAATAATTATTATACCAAAAGAATTGACACATTTTATAGAGATTTTAATAAATAAAAATGAGATTTTTTCAATTGAGGAAACAAAATTAATAACGGACTTATTAGAAAAAGAAATAATTTTTAAGTTAGATAAGAACGAGGCAAAGCTATTTCCTAAGTTAAGCTTAGATTGGGATTTTCCTGCGACTATTTCAAATGCTGTAATTGAAGTTAACAAGGATAATGTTTACAGGATTCAAAGTGTCGTTAATGAATTAGAAGCTTTAAATTGTTTTTATTATGCGATTATTATTACTGAACCTCTTTTGGATGAAGATATTGAAATTTTGCAAAAGATATTACTTAACTCATCTATAATTTGTTTTGAACTAATCATAAATTATTTCAAAAGTAATAAATTAAATTTTTTTTTAAATGAGTTAATAAAAACACCTAGAATCAAAAACAAAATAAAGATTTTTAATTGCAATGATTCTGTTTTTATAAAAGATTTCAAAAAATATATTGTAATTAAGAATACAAATTTTAGCAGTAAGTGTTGTGGTTGCATAAAAGAAGAAAATTTTAATATTAATCTGTATTTATTTACAGAATCCCAAAAGTATAACTCATGTCTAAATCGTAAACTAAGCATAGATACCGAAGGTAATATAAAAAATTGTCCAAGTATGAAGAAAAGCTTTGGTAATATAAAAGATACAACATTAAAAAATGCACTTAATAAAAAAGGGTTTAAAAAATATTGGAATATTAAAAAAGATGATATTGCTGTTTGTAAAGATTGTGAGTTTAGGCACATATGTACCGATTGCCGTGCCTATACCGAAGATCCAAACGATATTTACAGCAAGCCCTTAAAATGTGGGTACAACCCGTATACAGGCGTTTGGGAAGAATGGAGTGCCAACCCTTTAAAACAAAAAACTATTGAGCATTATGGAATGGAAAAAATATTACAAAATAAAACCAAAAACACTTCATCAAAAATAAATGAATAAAAATAATATTAGAATAGTAGTATTAATATTTTTGGTAGTGTTCAAAATGTCACTTTTAGATTTCAAAAATT